>JAISHL010000035.1 GCA_031262565.1 Candidatus Nomurabacteria bacterium
CACATGCGCGAGCAAGTTTCAACGATTCGGGAGCGATTATATGTGTAAAACCTGTGTAAAAAATGTATTCAATTTGTGGATTTCCAGTGTAAACGCATGGTGCGTTTCTGTGGATAAAATCTTTATTCAAGCTAACCAGTGGAAAAGCTATATTTTATCAACAGGTTTTTACGCGAGTTTTTCACAGGCTATTTTAACTAATTCTTCCCTGTTATTCCGCGATTTTTCCACACTTTCCACAGACTCTACTTCTGCTACTATTTTATATATTAATAAGAAAGGAATAAAATGAAAGTAGTTTTGACGCAAGAAAAATTAGCGAAATCGCTAGCGACAGTTGGACGAATTGTGACATCAAAAATATCGTTACCAGTTCTAAGTAGCGTGATGATGCGAACAGATAATGGACATTTAGTTTTATCGACAACAAACCTAGAAGTCGCTATCACTGAATCAATTTCGGCAAAAATTGAGAAAGAAGGCGCCGTTACAGTTCCAGTTAAACTTTTGACGGATTTTGTGAGTAATTTGCCGAAAACAGATGTCATGATCGAGGTGACTGATAATAAGATGTCAATCGAAGCTGGCACATATAAGTCGGTCATAAATACGACAAATATTGAAGATTTTCCAGAGATTCCAGAAATGACCCCAAAAAATAAACTAAGTATTCCAGTAGAATTTTTCAAAAAATCAGTAGCTGGAACGGCTTTGGCGGTAAGTTCGGACATGACGCGACCGATTTTGACTGGTGTTTACGTTTATAGTCAAGATGGCGAGTTGTGTTTTGTGGCGACCGATGGTTTTCGTTTGGCTGAGAAAAAAGTTATGAAATGTGATGATGAAATTGCGGCGATCGTGCCAGCTTCAACATTGAATGATGTGGTGCGAATTTTGAATGACGGAATTAGTGAAGTGAATATTGGCTTTTCTGATGATCAAATTAATTTCAAGCTTGGTGATATTTTAATAACTTCGCGCCTGATTAGCGGTAAATTTATCAATTATAAGCAACTTATTCCTGAAAAAACCGAAATATCAGCGGTAATTAACCGCGGTGAATTTGTTCGCACTACGAAAATTTCGGAGATTTTTGCGCGCGAAAGTGCTGGCTCAATCGTAATCGAGGTTGATTCAAAAAAATCCACAGTTAATGTTAGGTCAATCGCGTCGCAAATTGGTGAAAACTCGGGTGAAATTGAGGCGACCGTATCTGGCGACGGAACGATTACGCTAAATTCAAAATTCTTGCTCGATGCGCTAAATCAGATTGACGGCGAAGATATAAAAATTCAGTTTAGTGGAAAAATGGCGCCAATTCTGTTGACTTCAGACAAAAACGATGATTATAAGCATATTATTATGCCAGTAAAAAGCTGATATGATTAAAAAACTGAGAATCCAGAATTTTCGCAAACATAGCGATTTCGTTTTGGATTTCTCAGATGATTTTGCGGTCATAACTGGCGAAAATGGCAGCGGAAAAACCTCAATTATTGAGGCGATTTATATAGCATTAAACGGCAAAAGCTGGCGGTCGAATTTTCAGGAAATTTTGCGTGATGATAAAAGTGGCGAGATTGCGAATTGGTGGCGAATTGATGTTGAATTTAATTCCGAAGAAAAACGCACGGTTAAATTTCAAAATGAACAAAAAAGTTTTGAGATAGACGAAAAAAGTTTTTCGCGCTTGCCTGCTAAAAATAAAAAACCAGTGATTTTGTTTGAACCAAATGATTTACAATTGTTATACGGTTCGCCGACGCGCCGACGTGATTTTTTTGACAGATTTATTGCGCAAATTGAGCCGACTCATCAAACGAATCTTAATAAATTTTCGCGAATTTTGAAGCAACGAAATAGTCTTTTGAAGCGCGGAACTTCTACTGACGAATTATTTGTTTGGGATTTGCAATTTGCGGATTTGGCGGAAAAAATTATTATTGCGCGCGAAAAGTGGATTGCGAAGATTGGAGAAAAAATCACGGAAGAATATAATAAAATTGCCCACCAAGCTGATCAAATTGCGATAAAATACTCTGCCCCGCAAAAGTCAAAACAACAAGTTTTACATCAGTTAAATTCGGATTTTCAATCGGGTTGGCCGACGACAAAAATTGGTCCACAGACGCATGATATTAAATTTACAATCAATCGTCATGATGCAAAACTAACCGCTTCACGCGGCGAAAATCGCACGATAATTTTTGCGATTTTGGCGACTATGACCGAACTTCTGAATATGGAGTTTAATGAAAAAGTCTATCTGATTTTTGACGACCTTGATAGTGAATTGGATTTGAATCGAAAAGACAGTTTGTATAATCTGCCGATTTTTCGCAAAAATCACCTCTTCGCGACGACGATAAAGTCGAGCAATTCGACGGTGGAGCTAAAATAAAAACGCAGAAATAAGCATATACTATTGACAAAAAAGCAATATAGTGATATACTTAATATGTTATTCAATCTTAATATAACGTTAGGAGAATCTGTAATTATGTGTTTGGAAGTTTACAAAGGTGCGGAAGCTAGTCGTCAATATGAAAATGGTTTCTTTCGTCAATTTGCCAGTAATTTAGTTTCGTTATTTAATGATAAAAATATTAACGGAATTTTGGTCGGATTTCCTAATGTGCGAGATAATAAGTATTTAAAACCAGATTGCGTGCTTATAACTGAAAATAGAATAGTAATTATTGATTTTAAAAATTGGGAAGATGTTGAAATTTATCTACCGAAAGAGAATGATTTTGAAACGGTAAACTGGAAGACGAGTAATAATCGAGTTATTGAAGCAGGATCAAAAGAAAATCCAAATCCATTCTGGCAATTATATAGACAACGCAACTGGTTAAATGACATAGTTCACGTTAACGAAAAAAGAGATGT
>JAISHL010000010.1 GCA_031262565.1 Candidatus Nomurabacteria bacterium
TCATCTACTAGGTATGCCATATGCTCTGCACTATTAGTTACTTCCTTCATTACCTTAGTCTGGTCTGGTGTTAGATTACCAAAGTCTCCATCCAGTAGCATTGCTGAATAGCCTCGCATACTAGTTAGTGGTGTGCGTAACTGGTGGGATGCTAGGGAGAGGAATTCGTCTTTGGTGCGATCCATATGACGGAGATCACGGTTGATTTTTTTGGTTTGAATAGTGATTTGTTCTTGTTGTCTCACTAGTTGCATGTCGGGATTTTCAAGCGTATTATACATAATCAATGAAGCTAGCACTGCTAAAAATTCCAAGCAAATTAACTCTGGCTTAACCGATCGTATCGCCACAATCAGCACAATGAAAATTAGTAGCGCAAAAATCGCGACCATTTTGTTTTTTAATATTTTACGGTTTTTTATGGCTATTATGGCAGTTAAAACTAGAAATAGTCCAGCGAGAATCGTCGTTGCGTCAACCATCGGTCCGACCGTCACCATATAATTTGGATCGCTAGTGTGCGCCAACGAGGTTGGTAAAATCATCAAAGCCGCAGTCGATACCGTAAAAATGCTCACATATATAATATTCGCTTTAATCCTTATATTGCTTGCCATTATGACGTAAAATAGCAGATTCAAGAATAAGTTAAGAATAAAAATACATTCCAGTCGGTTTGACAGAGTTATGAGATCAACTTCTTGTGGCGAAACATACAGTAGATATATCGCCATAATACAAAAAACGGAAATCAGAATATTATCTATAATCATACCGAGATAAAAATAATTCTCGACCTTGACGCGCGAGACTTTAACTAAATATAAGGCCAGCAATAGCAAACTCAAAACTAATGCACAACTTGGGATATATAGATTACTAAACATCATTCTCCTCTTCGATCATTTTCATTAACTTCTCTTTTGCTATTATTTCAAGATATGGATGTTCGCTGCCAAAGGCACTTTTTACGCCATATAATCCCATAACTTCCTCTGGTGTAGTCCAATTCCTGCGAAGCGCCATGGTCTCCGCCCGATCGTCCCATGTTGGGAATTGCGCCTTGCCATCTTCAACGCTCTTACGGAATTCCGCCTCCGCGCACTCTCGCTCCTTCCACTTTTCTTCCACAGTTTTATTTTCATGACCTTCGCGTGGCTTGTAAATTTGTTCGTCCTCATCCCAATAAACTGAGCTTTCGGTTTCCCAAACTTTCCACAATATCGTCGCCTTTTTATTGTAAACCTCGTCGCTAGTTTGTCGTTTTGCAGTTAAAATTTTATTTTCACCAGAGGTGGGATCAAAAATGGTTTCGTCCTTATACTTACTAGGATCAACTAATTTGTCATCTACTATTAGACTGCTTCGATTGTCGCGATGCACAAAAACTTCTGCGCGAACTTTTGTTCCAGTCTCAATTGCCATACTTACATCACCGCCATGAGCTGGTTCTTCTGGTAAATAAGAAGTTTGATTCCATGTTCCCGCTGAAAAAATTGCCACGTCGCGTCCACTATCAGTCAAAGCACTAACTCCGTCGTTCGCGGCTCGTTTACGAGCAATTGGATCTTGACGGTCAAAAGTAATTGCACCAGTCGCCCGCAAAATAGCCTTGTCTGATCCAGTAATTCCCTCGCCCGCAAAAACCACTGGTAAATCTTTCTTGACTCCGCCTAAAACTTCTAGCGCATATGGAACATCTTTTACTCCATGTTCAGTATGAGTAATTGAACGCACGATTGGATAATTAAGCTCGTGGTATTTTTCATTAGTGTGTATAACATTTAGCTTGACGCGATCAACAAAAACGCGCTTCATCTTCGCCATTTGAACCATAACTTTATTGGCAATTCTTCCTAGTCCTCGCGTAACTAACTTTTTACGTTCTGTTCTTTCATTTACGTCATTAAAAGTCTTTCTCTTAT
The DNA here is from genome assembly GCA_031262565.1 of Candidatus Nomurabacteria bacterium. Taxonomy (GTDB): domain Bacteria; phylum Patescibacteriota; class Saccharimonadia; order Saccharimonadales; family Saccharimonadaceae; genus WRGU01. The sequence goes on from JAISHL010000010.1 coordinate 1,926, forward strand.
TTGCGTCTACGCCAACTCGGGGAATACTTAGTTGTCTGCTCATATAAATTAACCACACTTATTCACTTTATGTAGCTAATTATAGTACACTTCTATTAAAAAAGCAAAACCCTATTTACTCGCTTTTCTCTGACCGCGACTGCGCGAGCGAGTTGATTTTTGCGAATTGGGCGAACTGGATTTTTTGGTGGCGGGTCGTATAATTAGCTCTGTTTCATCTTTTGCGTTAAATAGTATTCGCGGTGGCTCGACCTTTATAATGTTTTTCAGTGGCGCAGAAACTAGCGTTTTTGGTTTTTGGACTGGCGGATTTGCCGTCAACTCTAAATTCCTCGCGATTTTTTGCTCAACTTCTTGGCGCGGTTTAGCAAAATTAGCGCGCGTATTTTCAATAATTTGCGCCAAAAAGTCTGTTTGTGCAGGCGGTAATTTTAATGTATCGCCAGAAACGGCGGGATTTTTCTTATCTCGCACGACCATACTGGCGAGAAAACGACGATTATTCATCTGTAAAAGATCTGCTACTTCAAAATATGGCGCAAATTGTGGCGCGAGAGTCGGAGCGTCCTCGGGGTTGGAGCGCATCGCAATGACTGTGCCAACATTGCCAAAAACCGCCTTGCGCACGGTTTCGCTCATCTGGGAAATATATTGGTTCGCCACGGTCAAATTCAAGCCATATTTGCGAGCCTCGGACAAAATCACAGCGAAAGAATCGGTGGCAAAATTCTGAAATTCATCAACATAAAGATAGAACGGGCGACGATCTTCAATATTCGGAATATCCGAGCGCGACATGGCGGCAAGCTGAATTTTTGTTACCAAAAGCGCACCTAAAATCGCCGAATTATCTTCGCCAATCAAACCTTTACTAAGATTTATAACCAAAATTTTTCCGTTGTCCATAATCTCGCGCATATTGAACGTTGACTTTGGCTGACCGATAATATTGCGAATGATCGGATTGGCGACAAATGCGCCGACTTTATTTAGAATTGGTGCAACTGCAAGACTAGTTTCGCGCTCGCCCCATGACCCAAACTCGATTTTCCAAAATTGCAAAACTACAATATCCGTCACGTGCGACAAAACTTTTTCGCGGAATTTTTTATCGGTCAGCATGCGCGTAATGTCGAGCATAGTTGCGTTCGGACTTTCGAGCAGAGCCAGAATCGTATATCGCAAAATATATTCGAGACGCGGACCCCAACTATTATCAAACATACGCTTCAAAACCCCGATAATCTCGCTGGAAATATTGTTACGTTGCGACGGGTCGTAAACTTCCATCGGATTAAAACCGATCGGAAAATCCGTGTCGGCTGGGTTAAAATAAATCACATCTTTAACGCGATGAGCTGGTATAAATTTTAGATTGTCCGACGCGAAATCGCCATGCGGATCAATAATCGCATAGCCGACGCCGTGATAAATATCAGAGAGCGCCAAAAGTTCAAGCAATGCGGTCTTGCCTGTGCCAGTCTGTCCAATCACGTAAACATGACGCGAGCGATCGTCGCGATAAATGCCAAACTGTCGCTCCAAATCGTTGACTTTTACAAGTCCAAAAGCCGAAATTTTCTCGTCATTTTCGCGATCGCCTGTAATGATCGGTAAATTGTTTGCACTCTCGTCAGCTACGGTTTCTGGGTCAATATTTTCAATATCTTCCTGTTCAATATTATTATGTGGCAAATGCCAGATCGTCGCAATTTCTTCGGGATTCAGAATAAATCCGCCGCTAAAATATCGCGACGTATATTTTTGCAAATTTTCGCGTTTTATATTTGGCTTGTTTAACATTTTTAATCCGTTGATGTCAGTGGTTTGGAATTGTTTTAACGCGTTAAAAACGGCAGTTAGTTGCGTACGCGCGTTGCCTTGATTCGCACTCAAACTAACCGCGCGAATTTGCACTTTATAACCGATTTTTTGAGCTTTTTTTTCGGCAGACTCAATGCACAGTTGGTCGCGTTCGGACAATTCTTTTGCGGACATATCGGTCGCTTTTGGTGGTTTCCACATCGCCGCCAGCGCTTCAATAAACCACAAAAAATCAAAATCTTTTTTACCAACGCCAGCTTTGGATCTTTGAATAAAACGCTCGGTCGAGTTATGCCAACGATCGTCAATCGGCTTGATCAAAATCTGTAACCAAGTTTCACTATTCGCATCGCGCGTCAAAGCTGCCGCGGTCGCCGTTAAAGTATCAATATAGGAGTCGCGATAGGTTTTGATCGGCAAAGATTCATTGTCAATCATTGCCACGTCGGCGGTCATTGCGACGGGAAAATTATTAAGATTGGCGTAATCTTGCACTTCGCGAATGCCGATTGTCGGGTATTGCGCCAAAATCTGACTCTCTACAAAATTTTGCAAATGTCGCGGCGTGCGCACATAAAATCGCAACTGCCCACCAGATGAAGCCATCTCAAACGATAAATGTTCTTGAAAACCGCCAGACAACTTCAACTCTTCTCTGTCGCGCAAAATTCCATGTAACGCCGTAAACATCTGCTCAGCGGCGATCTCAGTTTTATCATTTTCGCTCGGCAAATCCAGCACCAAGATCACATATTCATAATTTTCTAAAACGGATGCTTTTTTATAATTTCGCCACGTCAGGAATATCAGCATCGCCACGATCGGCAACCACACATACCACTGCAACAGAAACTGAATTAGCCAAGATCCCATATCACTTAAAATCATACCACGACAGAGGTGAAAAAAGCAAGTGATTTTGCCGACTATCTTAAATTAACGCGGAAAAAGTAGTGACGCACAAAATACAAATGTGATATAATAAAAATATGGAGCATGGCGAGAACAATTTAGAAAAATACATCGAGGCGGCGTTTAATATTCAGGTTAACGTCAAGACAGTTGTTGCCGATAAAATTCCTGTGGGTGTTTCTTCGGCGGCGACGGTTTTTCTGTCGGATCGCGGCACTCTTTATGCGTTTATTGCGACGCACGGCGGACAAACTTTGGGCGATGTAAAGAAAATTGTGGCGCGCATGAATATGAAAGCGGATCAATTTTTACCACCGCATGATGACAAAGATTATTTTGATCGCATTGCTAAACAGAAATTTACAGAGGTTTTCCCAGGGCGAAAATATACGCATGACAGCGATTTGATTTTTTATCGCACTCTCGTGCCGTATAATCCAGCGTTAGTTCAGATTATGGAAGTTGAAAATGGAATTATTAAACAATACGATTCGGACGCAGTGGATAATTGGCGAGTCGGCGTAAAATTTGGCTATCGACGAATCGCGACGATTTAATATTTTCTAACAGTGGTGGCGCTAAATTTATCGTTTTTCTAGAACAATCAAATTCTCAATATGTGGCGTGCGCGGG
>JAISHL010000022.1 GCA_031262565.1 Candidatus Nomurabacteria bacterium
AATAAAAAACTCGGCAAGCGTGACGGCGCAAAAGATGCAATGGAATACTTGTGTGACGGGATTTTGGTCGAGGCGTTGGACAATTTTATCGCGTCGATGGGTTGGAATGACGGCACGGAGCAGGAGATTTTTAGCCTTGGCGAGCTGGTTGAAAAATTCACATTGGAGCGTGTCGGGCGAAGTGGCGCGCGTTTTGACGAAAATCGACTGATTTGGCTGAACGGGCAGTGGATTAAAAAGCTGGATTTTGATGATTTGTATGAGCGGACGGTTGGCAATAATGTTAACTTCTGGGGCGAAAATGGCGCAAAAGCTACTGACGATGAGCGTAAAAAAGTTCTAATCGTCGTGCGTGATCGTCTGAAAACTTTGGCTGATCTGGGGCAATTGAGTGAATATTTCTTTGCGCGACCACAATCGAACTGGACGATGGTTGATGAGAACAAGCAACTCAAAAAACTTTCGCGCGACGAACAGATTGGACTTTTGAAGTCGGCGACTGAAAAACTTGAAAAAATCTCTGATGACGATTGGAGCGCAGAGAATTTGCAGAGTAATTTGAATGAACTTTTAGTGGAAACTGAATCAAAACCACCTCAGCTATTTGGGATTATTAGGTTTACGTTGACATGGGCGCCGTTTTCACCAGGACTGCCTGAAACGATGGAGCTTCTCGGAAAAGCGGAAGTTATTGGGCGATTAGATGATGCGATTACGAGCGGTCGCGCATAATAACGACAAGCGTGATTGACAAAAAGAAAAATCTGTGATATAATAAAAGGATGAGCGAGTTTTCTAAGAATGAGAATATTGAAGCTAAAAGTTGCTCGACTAAGAGTATAGATGAGTTATTTGCAGATCTCGGCAATATAACTTTGTCTATTTTTGGTGCAAATAAAGCCAATGAAGAAAAAATTGAATATACCGAAGCTAAAAAATTCCTAAATAAGATTGGAATTGGCGATTTTGCAGGAGAGGATTCAGAGTTTAATAATGATCCAGAGAATATGTCAAATATTGAGCCTGACCTTAATAAAATTCTAGAAGACCTCAATATTTTTGACAAAGCGGACAGGTGGATAATTTTGGAATGTTCCAAAGAGGCGCCTAAAAAGCAAATCAGTAGCAAAAAATTTGACTTGAAAGACGGTTTTGAGCTTCAAGGAAGTCAATTGGCGGTTTTTAATATCATGGAATGTATTGATGAGTTTGGCAAGGAAAATGTCAAGAAGTTGCACGACGAGCTGGGGATCAACACTTTTACGACGACTTATGATAAAAAATTGCTGAAACGCATGATTAAGGTGATAAATAAAGATCCTGAGGAATTGAAAAGATTGCGTTATGGTGGCGCGACGCTGATTGTATCTTCGGCGGCGGGTTATGATAGCGCTAAGAATTCGCCGATCAATACGCTGGAGCGGCTCGGGATGGAGTATAATTCTTCGACGGGCGAATGGGGTCGTTTTAGTGATGTGAATTATGACGAAACAGGTTTTTCTGTGGTTTGTGAGACGAATTTTTTCTCGCATAGAGATAAAATTGAAACCGACAAGCAAGCGAAGTTTTTGACGCACATGGTGGAATTTATGAAAGAGCGAAACATCCCGATTCATAATGTGTTTTTTAATGCGCACGGAACTTCTAAAACAGACGATGCAGATGGTATTCATAAGTCGCTTTACGGTCTTACGCGAGTCATACCTGATGCGATATATGATGAAGAAAAACAGAATAAAGTTGGCTGGATTAGTTGGGATGTGCAAGGATTTCGAGATCTGATGGCGAGTATTTCCGACGGCGGCAAGATTATTGATGGAGCGTGTTTTGCGGCGGAGATTGACCACGAAACTGGTTATTCAGCGATTGGCGATATTGTGCGAGTGGCGAGTGAAGCGCGTGGAAAAAATGATATTATTGTTTACGGGGTGGCGCTTTCTCGAACTTTAACTGACGGTCATAAAGCTGACTTGATCAATAAAGAAACGAGTGAGGCGGTTGTTGCGCCATTTGGTATTCAGCATGGAGAATTTTTATATGAGGCGAGTCGCTATGATTATGACAAGGACGGAAAATTTTTCCCAGCTACTACGACTTGCGCATTTGTCGAAAATGGCGATGTAATTACAACGGAAACTGCGGGCGTGCAGTTTAAGGTGAATCCTGACCGAAAAAATTGGAGAAATTCGTAAAATTTTCGGCTGAGTGCGAATTTTTGTGGGGTTGCTCAAAAACCGATCTTTGTGATAAAATAAACATAAGCTAGTTTGAAATGGACGGCGAAAATTTAACCAAAGGTGGGCGCGATTTTTAGTAAATTATTTCAAGATAAGAACGCGACAACTCAGCCGAAAGCGGCGATTGATGCGCTGAAATCCGAGATTGTCATCAATACGATTTCGGACGGCATTGCTTGTGTTGATGAGCGGGGAATTCTTCAGCTGTTTAATCCTGCGGCGGTGGCTTTGACTGGTTGGTCGGCGAGTGACGCGAAAGATTTGGATTTTCATAGCATTTTTAAGTTTTTTGACGCGACCGACCATGCCGTTGGCGACGATCAGAATCCGATCGCGACGGCGTTAAGATCTGGCGTGGCGGTTGAGCGACGCGATTTAACGCTAGAAACCAGCTCAAAAAAACATTTGCAAGTTTCGATAAAAGTTACGCCGATTGTTGACGCAAATAATCAGAACGCGACCGAATCTGGCGCGGTGATTGTTTTTCGTGACATTTCCGCAGAATTGAAAGATCGTAGCGAACAGACGGAATTTATTTCAACTGCATCACACGAAATGCGCACACCCGTGGCGATTATTGAGGGGTATTTGGGGATGTTAATGAACCCCGCGACGGCAACAATTGACGCACGCGCCATGTCTTACGCTGAAAAAGCACATGAGGCGTCGAAACGGCTGGGGCGATTATTCCAAGACCTACTTGACGTTACAAAAGTTGATGACGTGAGGGAACATTTGGAACTTTCGCTGATTGACGCGGGAGCTGCGGCTGCGCAAATTACAGATCAATTTCAGATGAAAGCGAGTGAGAAGGGCTTAAAATTGGCTTATATGAACCAACAAAATGGCGACGGCATAAAATCTTTACAACCTGTGCATATCATTTATGCTGACCTCTATCAATTAAACGAGATTTTGGGAAATATCATTGAAAACGCAATTAAATATACTAAACAGGGTGGTGTGGCGGTTTCGGTTGAGTCGACGGGGAGTCGCGTGCGATTTGTCGTGCGTGATACGGGTGTCGGCATTCCTGCGGAAGATGTGCCACATTTATTCCAGAAGTTTTATCGCGTCGATAATTCAGACACGCGCGAGATTGGTGGAACTGGACTAGGCTTGTATCTGATCAAGAAACTGGCGGAAAATATGGGTGGCACGATTGGAGTTGAAAGTGATTATGGTCACGGATCGACTTTTTGGGTGGAGTTTAATGAGCTGACGCGCGATCAAGCAGTTTTGAAGGCGCAAGAATTGAAAAAGAAAGCTGAGCTAAATAGCTTGAATTTATAAACATAATCGGTTATAATTCTATAAAAGAAAGGATAAGGTTAATGACAAAAATTTTGTTAGTGGAGGACGATCGAAGCTTGCGCGAGATCTACGGTGTGCGTTTGTTGGCGGAAGGTTATGACATAATCTCGGCGAGCGACGGCGAAGAGGCTCTTGCGGTGGCGATCCGCGAAAATCCTGATTTAATAGTCAGCGACGTGATGATGCCGAAGATGAGCGGTTTTGAAATGCTGGATTTGTTGCGTAGTAATGATGCCACTAAAAATATTAAAGTCATTATGATGACAGCGCTTAGCTCTGATCAACAGCGTGATCGCGGCGAAAGATTGGGTGCGGACAGATATTTAGTTAAATCGCAAGTTGGAATTGAAGACCTAGTGGCGGCAGTTCACGAAGTCTTGAATGATAAAAATGGCGCGTCGCAACCAGCCGCTGCCGCAATTCAACCGATGCAGTCGCCAATCAATACACAAGCTGCGACCTTGCCGAGTGCTGCTACAAATACTCCTGCGCCAACTTTGCCACCAAGACCAATGTCTGTATCAACGGTGACTGATCCGTTAGCTGTGCAATTACAACAGCGTTCAAATAACCCATTTGCGCCAAGTAGTCAGCCTGCGGTTACAGCTCCTACTGCGCCAGTTCAACAAGCACCAGTTGCTCCTGCACAACCTATTCAGAAGCCTGTTGCCCCACAAGTAGCGGTAGCCCCACAAGCTCCGCAACAAGCTCAAGCCGCGCCAAATCTACCGACAGCTCCACAACCTTTACCGCCAGCGCAAAATCCACTAGTTCAGCCAATTGCGCCAGCTCAACCACAGGCACCAAACATTCCTCAACAGCCAGCACAGCGCGTCGCGACAGTTCTCGAACCAGTTGCTAAACCTGCTCAAGTTGATATAGCGACACTCGCAAATGTCATATCTGA
>JAISHL010000045.1 GCA_031262565.1 Candidatus Nomurabacteria bacterium
ATTATAAAAATGAGCGAATTGATGTTGGTGAGATTTTGGCGACTGGCGAATATGATCCAGAAAGCTTTTTCTTTATTTGCGGGCGTGAGAATTTTGTTGGCGATATGTGGCGCGGATTGGTTGCTGGTGGGATCGCGGAAAATAAAATCGCCACCGAAGCGTTTTTTTAGATTCTTTTTTGGCTCGCTGATTTTAATTCATTGAGCGCGATTTGCGCGAGTTCAAAACATTTTAATCGCACGGGATTTTGCAGTAAACTTGCGCCAATTTCGCCCAATAAATCCGCGGAATTTATTTGAGATAACTCGGTGATTTTTTGCCCGATAATTTTGTCCAGCAATAATTCCGCGCCGTAATTTGCGATCGAACATAATGAACCGTCAAATTTTGCGTCAACAATTTTATCGTCAAAAATTTCTAAATATATCGTAATTTTGTCGCCACACGAAACATTTTCTGAGGCGATTTTTTGTCCAGAATTTTTGCCACGATGAAGTGGATGTTTGTAGCGATAAATAATTTCTTCCAAAAAAACTTTGTCCATTTAATCCGCCAGCCTTTCGATCGCATTTTTATAGCCAGCGATAAATTTATCGACGTCAGTTTTTGTTGTGTAAATTCCGAACGACGCACGAACCACGCCACGATCCAGCCCGAGTTTTTGCATTAAAATATCACTACATGATCGCCCCGCGCGCACGGCGATTTTTTGCTGGTTCAGTAACATTGCAAAATCGTGTGGGTGAATTTTGGGGTGGTTTAATGAGAAAATTCCAGTCGTTGGCGCGCCGATTAAAAACTGCATCAAGCCGTTTTTTTCTAACTGTTTGGTCATATATTTTGTTAACTCAATATCGTGTTCGCTAATTTTGTTCATGCTGATTTTATTCAAAAAATCTATTGCTGCGCCGAGTCCAATTACACCCTCAATGTTCGGCGTGCCAGCTTCAAAACGCGAAAAATTGTCAGCCAAAATAACGTTTTCGCGCGAGATTTTTTTGAACGTTTGACTGCCAAAAATCAGTGGATTTATTTTTTCTTGAACTTCTCGGTGCGCAAATAAAACTCCAACGCCACTCGGTCCGTAAATCTTGTGCGACGAAAAAACGGCAAAGTCGTAATTTTTCAAATTGGTTTTCGTCCGCCCGATGGACTGCGTTATGTCGGCTAAAACCAATCCGCCATTTTCATGAACTTTCGCGGTTATTTCGTCGTAATCAAAAACCTCGCCCGTGATATTTGACACGTGCGAAAATGCAAAAATCTTCACGTTTTCTAGGTCGGGTTTTTCGTCCAAAAACACCACTCGCGCCCCAGTTTCGGCGGCAACTTTTTGCCATGCGATGATGTTTGAATTATGCTCATATTCCGTCAGTAAAATCACGTCGCCAACCCGCAAAAAATCCCGCAAACCAAACGCAACTTGGTTGATTCCGTAAGTCGCAGAATGCGTAAAAATCACTTCGCGCAAATCCGCGCCAACAAAATCAGCAACTTTCTGTCGCACCGAGTTAAATTCCAACGTGGCGCGCTCCGCTAGGTCATAAGTCGCCCGCCCGATATTCGCCGAGTAGTTTTCATAGTAATTTCGCACAGCATCAATCACGGCGCGTGGTTTTAATGTCGTGTTGGCGCTATCTAAATACACCAAGTCTGGCTGGTAGTCAAAAATGGGAAAATCGGAGCGGTTCATGTAGATATTTTAGCAGAGAAATTTGCTTTGGTATATATCAACATTCGATGATATAATGTATACATGAAAATATTGAAATTTGTGGGTAGTCCAGATAAAATCGCAGCCCAAATAGGTGAGTTTTATAAGGCTGAACATCGCGTGATGAATAATACTCATATTAGTCGTTCTATATTTAGAGAGCAATTGAAAATTTATCAAAAATACTTCCCTGAAATTATAGCAGAGCTGAAAATTATCGCCCAGATATGCGGCTTTGATGAAGAGCAATTTTTAGCATCAAGTTTAGCTGAAAATTTGAATATGAAAAATATTGGTTGGCGGGAAAGCTGCACGATTTTTGGCGTGGCAAGTGGCGACAAATTGTTTGTCGGGCGAAATTATGATTGGGTCGCGCAGGCACGTGATGCGTTTCATGTCTATGACGTTGCAATTGATGGTCGCTGTCAATGGCGTGGAGTGTCTGATATGAACACGTATGATGTGCAACATAAATCGTCAAAACATTGGAGTTTTGCGCCCGAGGACGCAATCAACGAAAAAGGTCTGTTTATTGGGCTAACGGCTGCACATGTAACAAAAATGAATTATGGATTAGGATCAACAGACTTAATTCGGTTAGTTGCGGAAACTTGCGCAACGGTAAGTGAGGCATTGGCGTTGTTGAAAAAAGTTCCTTGGTCGCGCCCGAAAAATTACTTCATCGCGGATGTTCATGGTGACATGGCGGTAATTTCTGGTGCATATGGAATCAAAGAAATTCGTCGCCCAGAAAATGGTATTTTAATTCAAACAAATCATTTTGTTGGTCAAAAACTGAAACGATACGATGAGATTATAAAGAACCCAACGCATACGACATTTTTGCGCTATCACGAGGCTTATCGTGAGATTATGAAGAAACACGACGATAAATTTAATATTCGCGATGTGCGACGAATTTTGCGTGACACGCCGTATGTGTATACTAATGAAGGTTTACATCGTCAGACAATTTGGTCGATTCTAATGGAGATGACTGAAAAACGATATAAAATGATTTACGATACGGCGATTGGTGAAACTGAATATGACATGTCGCTAAAGGATTAGTAGATTTCATAAATTACAATACGGTTTTTAGATATCTACCTGTCGCTGACTTTGGATTTTTCGCGATATCTTCTGGTGTGCCACTTGCGACGATATAACCGCCATTCAAGCCGCCGTCTGGACCGAGGTCAATGATATTGTCGGCGCATTTGATTACGTCCAAATTGTGTTCAATGACGACCATGGAATTGCCCGCCGCGACCAGTTGCTGTAAAACCGATAATAATTTTCGCACGTCCGCTGGGTGCAAGCCAGTCGTCGGCTCATCCAAGACATACAAAGTTTTACCTGTCGCCCGTCGCGATAATTCCGTTGCCAGTTTGATTCGCTGGGCTTCACCGCCCGAGAAAGTTGTGGCTGGTTGACCGAGCGTGATATAACCAAGTCCGACTTCTTTCAAAGTTTCGAGTTTGCGCGCAATGGCTGGGATTGGCGCGAAAAAGTCCGCCGCTTCGTCAACCGTCATATTCAAAACTTCGCTAATATTTCGTTCGCGCCACTTAATTTCCAACGCCTCGCGGTTATAGCGCGCGCCACCACATTCGCTACAAGTCACATAAACATCAGGCAAAAAATGCATTTCAAGTTTAATCCCGCCGTCGCCCTGACAATTTTCACAGCGTCCGCCACGCACATTAAAACTAAACCGCCCAGATTTATAACCGCGAATATTTGCCTCTGGCGTCGCGGCAAATAGATCGCGAATGTTGGTGAAAATTCCTGTGTAAGTTGCTGGATTTGAGCGTGGTGTGCGACCGATTGGCGACTGGTCGATCGTGATAATTTTGTCCAAATTTTCAATGCCGTCGATCGCTTTGTGCGAGCCAGCCACGTCGTGCGATCGGTTTAATCGCGCGGACAATTCTTTACTCAAAATATCATTCACCAGCGTCGATTTTCCTGATCCTGAAACGCCCGAAACCACATTCAAAACGCCAAGCGGAAAAACCGCGTCAATATTTTTCAAGTTGTGTTCGTTGGCTCCGCGGACGACTAGTTGACGTTTTGGATCGAGCGGACGACGCTTTTTTGGCACGGGGATTTTTTCCGTTCCAGAGAGGAATCTGCCCGTTATTGAATCTGGATTTTTAGCAACTTCGGCGGGTGTTCCTGCGGCGATCACATAGCCACCTTTCACGCCAGCCTCTGGTCCGATATCCAGCAAATAATCCGCCTCGCGAATCGTATCTTCATCATGTTCAACAACCAAAACCGTATTTCCGAGGTCGCGCAAATGTTTCAACGTTACAATCAAACGATCATTATCTCGCTGATGCAAGCCGATTGACGGCTCGTCCAAAACATATAAAACGCCTTGTAATCCCGAGCCAATTTGCGTCGCCAAGCGAATGCGCTGAGCTTCACCGCCAGACAAAGTATTTGCCGCGCGCCCAAGCTCCAAATAATTCAGTCCAACATCTTTCATAAATGTCAGACGGTCGTTAATTTCCTTAAAAATCTGCTTGCCGATAAACATTTCTTGTTCAGACCATTTGATCTTTGAGAAAATATCCAGCGCGTCGTCCACCGATAAATTACAAACATCAACAATTGACAAATCATGCACCGTTACCGCCTGAACGACTGGCTTTAAACGCGTGCCGTGGCAAGTCGTGCATTCGCGCTCGCGCATGAATCGCTCAATATCTTTGCGCATAAACTCGCTATCGGTTTCTTTCCAACGACGCTCCAAATTCGGAATCACGCCCTCATAAGTCGTGTTGTAAACGCGCCCGTTTTCGCCCCATTTTGCATGGTTGCCGATGTTGACTTCATAAGTTTCATTGCCCGTGCCATAAAGAATCGCATTTCGCTGTTCGTCGGTCAAATCTTTGGCGAGTGTGCGCAGGGTAAAACCGAATTTTTCGCCGACTTTGGCTAATTTTTTCATCCACCAAGCGTCGACGTTGACGCGGTTGAATGGTCGAATTGCGCCTTCGGAGATTGTTAAGTTGGAGTTCAAAACGAGTTCTGGGTCGACTTCTAGTCTTGCGCCGAGTCCCATGCAGGTTGGACAAGCGCCGAACGGGGCATTGAAAGAGAAGAGTCGCGGTTCGAGTTCGGGAATTACTTCGTCGAGGTGATCAACACAGACGTAACGGGTGGAGAACGTGACGACTTTTACCGCACTACTTTCGCGCACCACTCCTTCACGCCCGTCGTTACGGGGTTCAGTCATTGACGCTGATGTCGTAACATCAGAGTCTGCACGAGAAGTAGTCGCAGCTCCGTCGTTATTGATTATTATAATTTCCATACTCCCCCCGCCAATCTCTATCGCCGATTCCACAGACTGCGTAATGCGCGACACAGAATCTGGGGAAATTACCAATCGGTCAACGATCAGTTCGATGTCGTGCTTGAAGTTTTTGTCCAGCGTTGGCCATTCGTCCAGCGCATAAATCACGCTGTCAACTCTGGCGCGCGCAAAACCTTTCGCCATAAATTGCTCGGGAATATGCGCAAATTCACCCTTTTTCTGTTTGGCGATTGGTGCGCCGATATAAACTCGCGCTCCGTCCAGCTTCATAATTTCGTCAACGATATGCTGAGCGCTACGTTTTTCCACAACTTTTCCACAGATTGGACAGTGGGGAATGCCGACGCGTGCGAATAACAAGCGCAAATAATCGTAAATCTCGGTAACAGTGGCGACGGTCGAGCGCGGATTGCGACTGGCGGATTTTTGATCAATCGAAATAGCTGGCGACAATCCGTCAATCTGGTCAACGTCGGGCTTTTCCATTTGTCCCAAGAACTGGCGCGCATAACTCGACAAACTTTCCACATAACGGCGTTGTCCCTCGGCGTAAATCGTGTCAAAAGCCAGCGACGACTTGCCAGATCCCGACAAACCAGTGATCACCACCAACTTATCGCGCGGAATGTCCACGTCAATATTCTTCAAGTTGTGCTTGCGTGCGCCACGAACCCGAATAAATCCACTGCCAGTTTTGTAATTATCATTCATAAACTTGAATATTTTAGCATATTTTACCAAATTTTTCCATACCCTTGGTTTTTCATTCCACCTATTGCTAAACTCTTTTACATAAGCGCATAAGAGGTTTATGATGTTGTGTTTATTACGAATTTTGGTATAATGTTGACAGTGGCGTTATGAGTGGCGATCAACCACCAGCCGTTGGAAGAAATTTTGCCGAGCTTTGAGATTTGGCAAGAGATTAGACCCGACCGTGAAACCGCGTAAGAGTTAAACTAAGCGCTGAAAATCATTAAGACTTTCGGAAATCGGATGGTACCACCCCTGAATTTGGGGTTCCGATGGACGGAAGTTTTTAATTTAGAAAGGAGCGCGGAGATGAAAATCATTAAAAAATCAGATGCGGAAATTATCAAACACGGTGGTGTGGAGAGCGCGGAATATAATACTGGTAATGCAGATTTGAACATGGCGGTCGTGACGGTGAATGGGCGACATCCGAAGCAAAATTACACGATGAATACCGAGTGTAAAGAGATTTTATATTTTATAAATGGTCGTGCGCAGTTGTTTATGAAAAACGCGGATCCGCAGGAATTGGCTGCTGGTGATATAGTTTTGATCGAACCGAATGAGTCGTATTATTGGCAGGGCGATTTTACGGCGGTTACTTCATGTTCGCCAGCATGGACGATTAAACAAGTTAAGGAGGTGAAATGATGGAAAACTATCTGGAATTTGCGAAAAAGTTGGCGCGGGATGCTGGCGAAATCATGCAGAAATATTTTAATCAGGCAGTTGCTACACATTATAAAGGCGACAAAACCATTGTGACGGCGGCGGACGAGGAGATAAACCAGATGGTTATTGACCGCGTGCAGGAGAAATATCCCGAACATGGCGTTTTTGGCGAAGAACAGTCTTTTGGTCAAGATAAAATTACGCTCTGGGTTTGTGACCCAGTTGACGGCACGGCTATGTTTGCGCGCGGAATCCCGACGGCGGTTTTCTCTATTGCGCTGGTAGAGGACGGAGTGCCAAAAATTGGTGTGGTTTACGATCCGTTTATGGATAAAATGTGGTATGCGAGCGTGGGTGGCGGGGCGTTTTGTGACGATAAACCGGTTTATGTAAACGAGACATTACTGGCCGATAACTCGGCGACGGTGAATTTTGATACTTCGGCGCGATATATGCCGAAGGGCGACGCGTCTCATGTGGCGCAAAAAATTGTTCAATACGCGGACGAGCGAGTGTATTTAGTGTCAATTGGGAGCATAATTCACGCAGGCTGTTTGGTTGCGGAGGGTAAATTTGTCGCGGAAATTACAGGTGTAACAAAGGGTAAAAATATGGATGTCGCGGCGTTGAAAGTGATTGTTGAAGAGGCTGGCGGACGCGTGACGGATATTTTTGGCAATGAACAGCGTTATGATCGGGATATAAATGGCGCAATTATCTCAAATGCGGTGGTTTTTGACGAGCTGATGAGAGTTGGAAAGGGCGAAAAATGAACGGAAAAATTTTCACCTTGCGATTAAAAACGAGCGAAAAATTACGCGCGACGTTACAAAAATTTTGCGCGGACAATGGGATTTTGGCGGGCGGTATCGTGACTTGTGTGGGGGCGTTGTCATCGGCGACATTGCGCATGGCTGGAGCGACGCCGACCGCGCAGGATGTTCGGACTTATGACGAGGATTTTGAAATCGTCAGTTTGGTCGGGACGTTGACTGATAATGATTGCCATTTGCATTTGTCGATCGCGAATCGTGACGGTGCGGTGATCGGCGGGCATTTGAAAGAGGCGACCATAAATATTACGACCGAAATTGTAATCTTGGACGATCGTGATAAAATTTATGCAACAGAATTGGATGACACGGGTTTTACCTGTTTGTCGATTAAAGAACGCAATGATAAGGAAATAAAATGACAAAAACGTCCGCAATAGATTTTATCGGAAAAGCGGTAGATGTTGTCATTGACCGCCCGCTTGGTTCAAGACATCCTGAGCATGACACGATTTATGAGGTTAATTATGGGTTTGTTCCGCAAACTATTAGCGGTGACGGCGAGGAGCTTGACGCGTATATATTGAATCTTGACAAACCTGCGGAGAAAATTAGCGGAAAAGTTATCGCGGTTATTCAACGCTTGGATGATGATGACGATAAGTTAATTATATCGGCGAACGGTCAAGATATTTCCGATGAAGATATTCGTAAAATGGTAAATTTTCAGGAAAAATATTTTAAGTATATTATAAAGAGAGGAGAATAAAATGAGTAAAACTTTTAAACACGGCACGCGGCGTAAGGCGATCGAATATGAGAAAGCCCTCGTCGAATATTGGAAGAAAAATCGGACGTTTGAGAAGTCGGTCGAGCAGCGCGACCCAGCGAACAGTTACGTTTTTTATGACGGTCCACCGTTCATTACGGGTTTGCCACATCATGGGACATTGCTCAGTTCGATCGTGAAAGACTGCATTCCGCGTTATCAAACTATGCGTGGCAAACGCGTTGAAAGGCGGTGGGGTTGGGATTGTCACGGATTGCCAGCGGAGAATTTTGTTGAAAAGCAGCTCGGTATTACGGATCGGCGTGACATTGGCACGAAAATCAGCCTCGAAGAATATATCACCAAGGCGCGCGAATCGATGGTGGCGAACAGTGAGATGTGGGAGAGCACGATCGACCGCGTGGGGCGTTGGGTGGATTTCAAAGGCGCGTATCGCACGATGGACAAGGATTTTATGGAGAGCGTTTGGTGGGCGTTCAAAAAACTTTACGATGCGGGCAAAATTTATGAGGGCGAAAAAGTTTTGATGTATGACACAAAATTCGCCACGCCAGTCAGTAAAAACGAAGTGACGATGGACAATGACGCGTATCAGACGGTGACTGATCCGAGTGTTTATGTGAAGTTCAAGATGAAAAAGCCAATTGTTAGTTTTGTCATGGGGATTAATGATGCGGAAAAAGACCTGCAAAAAATTGGCGTTAAAATTGTAGAGAAATATCCAAAAGCGCTCGATTATGATTGTTATGGCGTTGAGATTCCGCGCGAATCGCTAGAAAAATTTGAGGAGTATATTTCCGAAAAAATCGCACCTGAATTTTTTAATGAATATATTGATAATGGAAAAATCACTTTTACATTTAAGACGGCAGATGGTAAGATTGAGAAATATTTTTGGAGTGAAGAAAATCATGGTGACGAGCCAAAAATCGCTGAGTTGGTGAAAAAATTCACAGGCTCGTATAGTGGCGTGCGAAATATGATTGAAAATAATAAATTCTACGGGTCTGATATTTTTACGCCGACGTATTTTTTGGCGTGGACAACGACGCCGTGGACACTACCAGCGAATACAGCATTGGCGGTGAATCCTGAGATGAAATATGTTGAGGTTGAAGTTAAAAATTCTGTCATTGCGAGCGGAGCGAAGCAATCTAGTGTGAATGATACGGATTGCCACGGCGATGAATCGCCTCGCAATGACGATAGAGAGCGTTTTATCTTGGCGAAGAGTTTGGTTGAAAAAGTTTTGACGGACGAAAAAAATCAGCTTTTGGAATATAAAGTTTCGCGAGAAATTGATGGCGCGGAATTGGTCGGAGAAGATTATGAACCAATAATGGAACAGTCTGATCAAGAGCTCATGCTAAACCACTCATATGTAGAATATGGAAAAG
>JAISHL010000046.1 GCA_031262565.1 Candidatus Nomurabacteria bacterium
TAATATCAAATTTTTGCTATGTTACCCAGATACTAGTCTTCTAGATGAGTATATATTAAAATATAAAGAACGTGGTAATAATGTTTTTTATATAGATAGAATAAAAAGAGAGTTTATAAACGAAATACCAAAACTAGATAAGATAGACAATATACCTAAAATTAAACTTTCTTATGGCGAAAACTTAGAATCAGTCCTGATCAAAAATAACGTTACTCTGTCACCTAAACATTAGCGTTTTTGCGTTTTTCCAACTTCTTATAAGTCTTCAAAGCCTCGCGAGCGGCGTTTTGTTGAGCGACTTGTTTTGACGAACCAACACCACGCCCCATCTCTTTATCGTTGACAAATGCGCCGACTGTGAAAGTTTTGTCGTGATCTGGACCAATCTCTTCAATCACGCGATAATCTGGAATCTCACCGTCAACGCGCTGACTCACCTCTTGCAGATGCGACTTCGGATCACGCCAACTGCCGTCATTCAAAATGTCATCAATCTTGTATAAAATATTCTTCGCCACAAAATCACGAGCCGCATCAAAACCTTGGTCAAGATAAATCGCGCCGATCAGCGCCTCAAACGCATTCGCCACAATGTGTAGTCGCGCCGCATCCGTCCCCTGTTTTTCGCCACGTGACATGCGAATCAACGGCGAATATCCAAGCTGATCACCCGCGTCACGAAGCGACTCCGTTCGCACGAGCGCTGCTCGCCAACTTGTCAAAATTCCCTCTGGCACATCAAAATTATGAAATAAAAATTCCGTCGAAGCCAACTCTAAAACCGCGTCGCCCAAAAATTCCAACCGCTCGTTATGCATGCGCGCCGTTTTCTTATGCTCATTAACATAACTTCGGTGCGTAAATGCCGTAATCAACAGGTCAATATTTTCAAATTCAAAACCGAGCTTCTCGCGCGCAAAATCCTGATAAGGAGTCTTGTCGATGCCGTCAATCGGCGGAACAACTGGCTCGTCTTCGTTGCGTCGCTCAAACGGTCGCCACAAAGCTTTCTTTTGGCGCTGGTTCTTTCCCACTATTCAATTTCCCCTCTCTGGCGCAAACGTTTTCGCCCCAGTAGTAACAACTTCGCGATATCTTCGTATTCAATTCTGTCGACCGCCTCGTCAAAATCAAACCAGCGCGCGTCGTGCATCCATTCTTCCTTGGTGATTTTATCTTCTTTTGGCGCTTTGAATAAATAAATCTGCGTTGACATCAAAACTAGAATATTGTCACGACGGTAGCGAAAATGAACTTTACCAAGCCAGCAAACTGGCTCAACTCCGTGTAATCCAACTTCTTCACCAATTTCGCGAATCGCGGTTTCTTGCGCTGTTTCGCCTTCTTCGATATGACCTTTCGGCACCGACCAACGATCGCGCACGTCTTGAAAAAGCACGACTTGTAAGTCGCCAGCTTTCGTAATCCGATAAACCATCGCCCCAGCGGTCGCCTCACGGACAATTTCCGTGATCGCCTGTTTGTCGGAGTGATGTTTTTTGAACGGCTTAAAACCATACTCACCAGTGTCACGAATACTCTTCGCTGGCGTCAAATCTGGCGCATCTCGATCATCGTATCTACTCACTTTTACTCGTTTCCTCTCTGTTCATCTGACGCCAGAACGTTCCGAGCACGCCATTGATGAATCGCGAGGAGTTTTCTGAACCAAAAGCCTTTGCTAATTCAACGGCTTCATTGATTGCCACTTTTGGCGGAACAAAATCGCTAAAATTCTTCAGCTCATAAATCGCCATGCGTAAAATCTCATGGTCGATCAATGCAATCTGACTAAGTGGCCATTCTGGTGCAATCGGCGAAATTTCCGCGTCCAAGTATTTCGCTTGCTTAGATACGCCATTTGTCAAATCTGTAACGAATTTTTTATCGTCAATTTTATCAGCATAGCGCTCCAAATTGCGCGCCAAAACTACGTCGATCGTTTCACTATCATCGCCCGAATCCGCCCTAAAATCATGTTCATAAAGCGTTTGCAAGGTGATGATCCTACCCAAGTGTCGATTACTTGCCATTTCGGAAAACTCCTCTTAAAATTTATTAAAGTTCGTTCATATTTTGTCATTATCGGACTAGTTCCGATAATCTAGTTTTACTGGATCCACAGGACAAGCCCGAGGATGACAAAGTTAAATTATTCTGTTTTGCCAGTTTCGCGCTTGGTTGTGCGAACTTTGACTGGTGATTTTGCGTTTACTTTGCGCGCCAATTCTAGAACCAAATGACTGCGTCGTAGACCCGTTTTGCGTGAGCTGGTTTGCTTTTTAGGCTTACCCATAAAATTTTCTCCTTTGCTTAATTTGTCCCTATTTTACATGATTTACTTAATTTTTTCAAGCTCTTTTTCAAATTTTCTATTTCTAAACCACGATATTAACGATTTTATTTGGCACGTAAATGATTTTTTTAAGCGTTTTTTCGTCAACAAACCTTGCTACATTCTCATGTTCTAGCGCCGTTTTTTTAATTTCTTCCTCTGTCGTGTCGATCGCAACCGTAATTTTACCACGCAATTTCCCATTAACCTGAACTGCGATCGTTACCGTATCAGATTTTAAATATTTCTCGTCCCAAGTTGGCCAACCTGATTCCTCGATCGTTTCCGAAAATCCGAGTTGCTCAAAAAGTTCCGCCGCCAGATGTGGCGCAAATGGCGCAAGTAGCTTCATCAGATCGCCCAGCGCATTTTTCCATTGCGTGCTTATACCACTATTGTCTTTAATTTTATAAAGTTCATTGGCGCATTCCATCATGCTCGCCACCGCCGTATTAAACGAGCTACGCCCAAGATCTTCGGTAACTTTTTTGATGGTTTTATTGATAATTCTTAGTAAATTCGTATTGTCATTGCGAGGCGATTTATCGTCGTGGCAATCTATGGTTTTATTATTGTCATCCTGAACTTGATTCAGGATCTGAGATTCCGAAACAAGTTCGGAATGACAGTCGCCGCCAGATTGCTTCGCTTCACTCGCAATGGCATTGCCATTTTCAATAAATTCTTGCACCAAATTCCAAATGCGCGTCAAGAAACGATAAACTCCACCGATCGCTCGCGGATCCCACGCCGCGTCCATATCGTAAGGTCCGATAAATAATTCATAGGTTCGCAGAGTATCCGCCCCATATCCCGCGTCAATAATTTCCAGCGGATCGACGACGTTACCCTTGCTTTTACTCATTTTTTTGCCGTCTGGTGCATTGATGTAGCCGTTGTAAAGCAACTTTTTGACTGGCTCACGGAAGTTTATCAAGCCTTC
>JAISHL010000003.1 GCA_031262565.1 Candidatus Nomurabacteria bacterium
TCAATTTTCGCATGCCAGCGTCGTAACGAATCATTGACTCTGGATGCCATTTTACGCCAACAACGAATTTTCGATCAGGCATTTCAACTGCCTCAACTAGTCCATCTTCCGACTTGGCGGAGACTATCAGGCCTTTTGGAATACCGCTAACATCCGCCATCATCCAGTGTCGCGAATTGACGTTGATCTGTTTTGAGCTAAAAATTTTCGCCAACTTTGTATTGTCAATAATTTCTACACCATGCGCATATAATTCGCGCTTTGAACGGCTATGGATTTTTCTTTCGCGCAACGTGCCGCGTCGCACTTTTCCGCCCATCGCCATAACGATAACATTAAAACCTGCGCATGATCCAATGATTGGAATGTCATTTTCTATGCAAAACCTTGCCGCCTCAATTTCGTAATTCTGAAAACTTAACCCGCCCGTAAAAACCACGCCCGAGCAAAGCCTAAGCTCTCGAAATAAATCTTCTAAAAACTCATCAGACTCTTCGTGAAAATTCGCACCAGTGCCTTCCAAATTTATTCGCTCGTCGTTAGAAAACCTCGTTGGCAAAATCCCGATCGGAATCCCGCCCGCTTTCAAAATCGCCTGTCGCCAGTCATTAACAATTCCAAACTGCATATTGCCCTTGCGCATGGATTTGAAATTTGGCTTCGCAACGATTCCGATGATTGGTTTCATGATAAAACTATATCACCATACCTCACGTTTTGCAACTCACTTATGCTATACTATAATCATGTCAAAAGTGAGTAAATTCGCGCGGTCTTTATGGTGCGAAAAAATACATCCGTCGTGGTTAATCACGTGTTCTTGTGGCGGGTTTTTGGCTGGTGCAGGGCTTGCGATTTTACCTGAAACCGCGATTTTTTCGGACTGGATTTTTGTGATTTTGGCTGGTGTGATTATGATTTTTGTTTTTGCGAGTCGGTTAAAAATCATGGTGATTTTTGCGATTATCGCGGGAATGATTTTTGGATTGTGGCGTGGAACTTTGGCGCGCGTCGATTTAGATGGTTATGAAAATTTTATCGGTCAGGAGGTGATTTTGCGTGGCAAAGTTAAAGAAGATCCGAACTTTGGCGCGAGTGGAGATTTGCGCGTGACGCTCTCGGATGTTGAGATGATTTTGAAAACTGACTATGAAAAATTAGACGGGGAAGTTGAGGATTTAAGCGAATATTTTTCGCCGATGGCTGGCGATATTTGGACAAGCGTTTCGGCGCGCGGAGTTGAAATTAAACGTAGCTACGTCATTGAAATTTCGGGAAAATTAAAAGCTGGATTCGGCACTTTTCCCGCGACCATGTCGTTTGCAAGTTTGGAAAATATTGAAAGTTCACCAGATGAAGATCCTGCACGTGACGTGCGCGATGCGTTCGGTGAAAAATTACACTCAGTGATTTCATTGCCCGAATCCGATCTCGGCATGGGAATTTTAGCTGGGCAAAAAACCGCGTTACCGTTTGAGTTAACGGCGGCATTTATGGCGACATCGTTAACGCATATCGTTGTGGCGAGCGGTTACAATTTGACGATTTTAGTGCGCTTCACACGACGGTTATTTTCTAAAATTTCGCGATTTGCGGCGTTGAGTTTTGGCGGAATTTTGGTTTTTGCATTTGCGTGTGTGACGGGATTCTCGCCGAGTATGACACGTGCGTCGTTGGTTGCTGGATTAAGTTTGTTGGCGTGGTATTACGGTCGAAAATTCCACGCAGTGACATTGATTTTGTTCACGGCGGCGATAACGATTGCTATAAATCCGACGCAAATTTGGGGTGATGCGGGCTGGTATATGTCGTTTTTGTCGTTCAC
Organism: Candidatus Nomurabacteria bacterium; assembly: GCA_031262565.1. Taxonomy (GTDB): domain Bacteria; phylum Patescibacteriota; class Saccharimonadia; order Saccharimonadales; family Saccharimonadaceae; genus WRGU01. The sequence goes on from JAISHL010000003.1 coordinate 1,826, forward strand.
GGGCGTGCTGATTTTTGCACCACTTGTTAAAAATTATTTTTGGGGCAATGAAGAGCAACCAAGAATATCAATCGCTGAAAATTTGTGGTATAAATTTCGCAAAAAATATTTTGCCAAGAAAAACTTTGTCGCACCGATTCCGCGTGAACCGTCGTTTACGATTCGCCAAGTTTTCATTGAAACTTTATCTGCGCAAATTATGGCGGCGCCGATCATCGCGCTATTTATGGGACAGTTTGCGCCTTATGGACTGCTGGCGAATATTTTAGTTTTGCCGATTGTTCCGCTTGCGATGCTATTAACTTTTATTGCAGGAATTGGTGCGTTTATTTTGCCGCATTCTATCGCAGTGATTCTTGCGCAACCAGCCAATTGGCTTTTGAATTATGTTATTGAAATTGCAAAATGGATCTCGGGATTTTCGGGTGCGAATCAAGAAATTACAATCGGTGGCGTGGTGATTGTTGTGATTTACGTTTTGCTTCTCGGCGCTATTATTTATATGAAGCACAAAACCAAATATAGTTTTCGCGACGACAACATAGTAAAATAAGCGATTTTCGTGTATAATGTTAGAGATGAAAAACATAATCGCCATAATTTCGTTCGCAATTATCGTTATTATCAGCGTGCCGTATATCAAAGATATTGTAAAACGTCGCGTGCGACCCGAGCGAATCAGCTGGCTGTTATGGACGCTTCTCGGCGCGACATATCTGGTTGGCGCGATTAAAACTGACGGAGCTGTCATAGTATTATTGGCGGATTTTCTCGTAACGGCGATCACGTTTATTTTAGTTTTGAAATTTGGCGTAGGCGGCAAAAGTTGGTTTGATAAAATAAGTTTGTCGATCGCGTTATTGGCATTTATTTTGATGTTAGCTTTGAATGATGGCCCGATTTATGGATTGGCTTTGGCGATTTTTGTAGATTTAATCGGTTCGATTTTAACCATACGAAAACTTCGTCGCGATCCAGCATCGGAAAGAAAATATTATTGGGGAATGCTCGTGATTTCAGAATTACTGGCGGTAGCCTCGTTAAATGTTTATTCGGTGGAAAATTTGCTATTCCCAGTTTATGCTGTGATTATAAACACGATAATATTTTGTTTCATCAAGAAAAAAGCACCAAAATCTGCCGAAAAAGCGATTGAAAAATTCTAAAATTCAGCGACCGACGAATTTTTGGTTTGGCGCGCGAAATATTTGCGATGTGATAAAATGGGTTTATGAAAGAATTTCAAGGCGCGCCAGTTGAGTTTATTGAAACTACGATTGTGACTGATGGCGTAGAATGCGATAGTTATAAATTTGTTGGCGACGACGCAAAAGATCTCGGAATAATTCGTGTCGCGGCAGGAAAATCAACGCCAAGGCAAAAAGTTTTGAATGGGAATCACACGATTGAAGGCTATGCGAGTGGCTCGGGAAAGTTGGTTGTGGAAAACAGCGCAGAGAGAGAGAGTTTATCGGTATCCTGACTCAAAAACTCCGCTGTCGGTCGAAGTTAAAATCGGCGAGATCATGCAGTGGGCGGCTGGCGATGACGGCTTAGTTTTTTACGAAATTTGCGACCCGCCATATATCGACGGACGTTATGAAAACTTGTGATGTGGTAAAATGGTTACGTGCGAATATTTTTGATTAGTTTAATTGGTAAAATCGTGGCATTAGCGACGCGAGTTCGAGGCGGTCATGGCTCGGCGTTGCCAGGTTTGATTATGGAAAAAATTGACCCGCGATTCTTAGGCAAAATTTTGGGCAATTTGCCGTTTGGCGTAGTTGTGATTTCTGGAACAAATGGCAAAACAACGACGACAAAAATGGTGACGGAATTATTGCGCGCGAACGGGTTGAAAGTTTTTACAAATCCGTCGGGATCAAACTTTACGCGGGGCGTGGCGAGTTCGGCGTTGAAGCAAATGAAGTGGGGAAAATTGCGCGCCGATATTGCAGTTTTGGAACTTGATGAGGCTCACGCGGTGCATTTTGTTAATAAAATTGCACCGAAATATTCGTTACTTCTGAATGTTTTTCGCGACCAGCTTGATCGATTCGGCGAGATTGACACGACGGCGAAGTTTCTTGAAAAAATTGCCGAAAAAACGACAGGAACTGTGATATTAAATCGCGAAGATCCGCTGGTTTCAAAAATCCCAGCTCGTGTAAAAAAATATTTTGGTTATTCGCGCGTGGTGGCAAAATTATTTCCGAACGATGACGAACTTTATGGAATTACTGATAAAAAATCTAATCAGCCAGCCGAAATTATTTTAGAAAAATTTGAAAATGACGTGGCGGAATTTAATATTGGCGCGACAAAGTTGCAACTTGGTGGCGCGCATAATGCATTGAACGCGGTGGCGGCGCTGGCATTAGTGAAGACTATACTGGATTGCTCGAACAAATCGGGTAATGACGAAGTAGGTATTTTTAACCCAGAGAAAATGTTACGCGCATTATCAGAAATCAAGCCAGCTTTTGGGCGTGGCGAAAGTTTTGTTATTGACGGGCAACCACTAGAACTAAATCTAGTAAAAAATCCGAGTGGTTTTCGTATTGTTATCGCCAGCCAATATAATAAAAACGCGGCGACGATGATTGCGATTAACGATCATTATTCCGACGGTCGCGACATGAGTTGGCTTTGGGATGTGGATTTTTCGGCGGTAAAATCGGTTGATGTGGTTAGTGGAATCCGCGCGAACGATATGGCGCTGAGGTTGATGTGTCAGGACATTAAAATTGGTGATATAAATACAAATTTGCGCGCGTCGTTAACTCAATTTTTGAGCCAAAATCCAGACACGCCGAAGCAAATTTTCGCAACATATACAGCAATGTTGGAGATTAGAAAGATTTTGAAAAAGGAGTGTCGAAAATGAAATATAATACTTGTCATCCTGAACTCGTTTCAGGATCTAATAATAAAACGGAGATTCTGAAACTAGTTCAGAATGACAAATTTACGGAGGAAAAATGAAAAAAACTCTAAAAATCGCCATGTTATATCCGCGCGAGATGAATATCTATGGCGATCATGGAAATTTGGAAGTTTTGACTCATCGCGCAAAATTATATGGCTTTGACGTGGAACAAATTATTTACGAGCCTGACGAAAAATTGCCAGCCGACGTTGATATTATTCTGGGCGGTGGCGGTCAAGATTCTGGGCAAAATAAAATCGTTGACGACCTTATAAAAATCGGATCGCAACTTCATAAACTCGCCGGAAATGGCGTGCCGATGTTGATGATTTGCGGACTTTATCAATTATTCGGACATTATTTTTTGACAAAAGACGATCAGAAGATCGCAGGAATTGGGATTTTTGACATGGTAACAAAGGCGGGGTCAGAGCGATTGATTAGCAATATTGTGACGAACTGGGACGATTATAAATTGGTTGGCTATGAAAATCACAGCGGACTGACGACGCTAAATAACAAACAAAAACCGTTTGCAAAAGTTGTGGCTGGCGCTGGAAATAATGGCGACGATCAAACTGAGGGCGCACGAATCCACAACGTTTTTGGATCGTATTTACATGGACCGATTTTGTCAAAAAATCCTAAATTTGCGGATGAATTGTTAATGTTGGCGGCGCGTCGAAAATTTAGTGATGAGTTCTTGAAACCGCGCGACGAATCCGCTAAAAAACAATTAGTAAAAATCCACGAAATTGCCGAACAAGCTCGCGAAATCGCAATGAAACGACCGCGTTAATCCTGCCGATTCGTTAAATGCCAACCGCCACAAAACGCGCAAAAATATGAATGCAAATGTAAATTTTGGTTCGCAAAAATCAGCTCTTGCTCGCGTGCAACTATGTCTGCTTCTCGTTCAGAATTATAACGATTTTTGCCGCACGATCGGTTCGGCTTTGCTGGAACAAAAACTTTTCGTCGTCGCATTTTTAGCCTTTCAATGGATGGTTTTTAATCATCACTCTGCGACCGCTTTCGGGTAGGTAAGAAATTTTAATAATAATACGATTTTCAGGTAAAACGTCATGCACGCTTTCGCCCCATTCCACGACCGTAATCGTCGTTGGATATGACAAACTTTCCGCAATTTCTTGCGCCATAATTCCCGCATTTTCCAGTCGATAAAAATCATAATGATTCAAAATCAAACCATCTCGCGCCTCATAACTCCGATTGATCGTGAAAGATGGCGATTGCACGTCGTCAGTGATTTTTAGCCCCATCGCCAGACCTTTTACGAAAGTTGTTTTGCCAGCGCCAACATCACCAATCAGCTCAAAAACTTCGCCACCCTGCAAGCTCTTGCCAATTTTTTCGCCCAATTCTCGCATTTCTTGATCTGATGAAATCTTCATAGTCTCCATTTTACCACAGTTAAAAATAAAATTGGACTTTTCCGTTTTTTGTAGTAGAATAGCATTATGCTTTTGACTATCAATAATATGCTCGGCGCGCAGGTAATGTCGCTCCAAACTGGTAGGTCGCTGGGGCAGTTGGACTCTCCAATTGTCGATCCGCGGAATTTGAAAATTGTGGCGTTTTACGTCAGCGGTCCGATGGTGGATTTTTCGCCAGCCATTTTATTCTCGGAAGATATTCGCGAATTTGGTTCAATGGGCGCGATTATTGATTCGTCGGATGATATATTGAGCTCGGATAGTTTGGTGCGTTTGAACGAAATTATAGATTTTCGATTTGAGCTGATGGGAATAAATGTGATTGACACAAATAAACACCGCTTGGGACGAGTGGAAAATTACACATTGAATCCTGATAATTTTATGATTCAACAATTATATTTAAAACCAACATTGATGAAGAGCTTATCAATTTCGCATTTAACTGTGTCGCGCAGTCAAATTACCTCAATTGATAACGATAAAATTACTGTAAAAGTGCCGACCATTCAAGAAAAAGTGACGCAGAAAATTACTCAAAACCTCACGCCGATTTCGGAGAATTTTGAAAATCCTTTTCGCAAACCAAAGCGTGCTGCCGATCAAACCGAGAGCAAAAGCAATTAAACTATTTGCACTTATGTTCTTCCCTT
>JAISHL010000031.1 GCA_031262565.1 Candidatus Nomurabacteria bacterium
CGATCTTGACAAGCCATTCTTGATGCCTATCGAGGACGTCTTCTCAATCAAGGGTCGTGGCACAGTTGCAACTGGTCGTATCGAGCAAGGTATCATCAAGTTGAACGACGAAGTTGAAATCGTTGGCTTGAAAGATACTCAAAAATCTGTTGTAACTGGTATCGAAGCCTTCAAAAAGACTTTGGATCAGGGTCAAGCAGGCGATAACGCTGGTATTTTGCTACGCGGTATCGAGCGCACAGATATTGAGCGCGGTCAGGTCGTTGCAAAACCAGGTTCAATCACACCTCACACTGAGTTCAAGGGTGAAGTTTACATCTTGACCAAGGAAGAAGGTGGTCGTCATACGCCATTTACTAAGGGTTACAAACCTCAGTTCTACTTCCGCACCACGGACGTAACAGGTGAAGTTGAATTGCCAGCTGACAAAGAAATGGTCATGCCAGGCGACAACGTAACATTTAACGTCAAATTGCAAGCCCCAATCGCAATGGAAAAAGGTCTAACTTTTGCTATTCGCGAAGGCGGTCGAACAGTCGGCGCTGGTGTCGTTACAGAGATTGTAAAATAATCTCAAAAATTCTTGTCATCCTCGGGTTCGTCCCGAGGATCCAGATAAGTTTTGTCATCCTGGCGGAGGCGAATTGATTCATGAGAATTTATTCTTAATGAATCAAGAGCCGAAGGAGGCGAAGCCGATACTCGTTTCAGGATCTAGTGCATCCAGAGTTTCGGTGGTTCTCTATAAAAATCGCCACCTAAAAACACATTCGTAGCAGAGTGGTATTTAGACCGCGTCCCGAAAAATGGATGCGGTTTTTTATTTTACTTGACTTTTTTCGGGGGGGGGTATACTGTTTATTGTAAAATCATTAAATGAAAGGCAGTGTAAATTATGGAAATGAATACCGAGTCGACAACGACTACTAAAAACGAAAAAGCCAATAATATATGGAAGACGATGGGAATTATTTTGATAATTGTGTTGGTTATTGCTGGATCTGGCGTAGGATTTTTGATTAAGCAAAATGGTGACATCAATAAAGAATTGTCTGATTCAAAAGACAAGGTAAATAGCTTACAAGATCAAATCAATGAAGCTGAGAACGATAGCAATGAATCGACAGCTGAAACTAATAGAGATGAAAGATATTTGGTTATGGAAGAATGGGGACTAAAATTCAAAATTCCCACTGGTATAGAGGATGTGAAATATGTGATTGATGGCGATATGGCATATTTTGTAGCACGACCGTTTGATACGGTGTATGTTTCAGATTTAGATATTGAAGATCATGCAATAGGAACATTATTCCGCAGCAAAGATAGTAAAATTGACTCTATCGGTAGCGGTATTGTTGAGGGAAAGAAAGTTGGCGATTATTACTATTACACCGCCCATTCATTTAGCGATACGGCAAGCGGCTTGGCTTCAATGCGTCCAATTGAATCTAATAATGACTTTGTCGCCGAGGGTGTTGGTTGGTATGTCTGGGAAGTTATGAACAGCGTATTCTTACCAAGTATTGAACTCGCTGAATAGATTGTAATTTTTCCCTTGCGAAAATTCCAAAATCTTGTATAATGTAAGAGTTAAATTTAATTGTGTTGGTAACTTCTGATTAAAATAGATTCTGAAACAAATTCAGGATGACAAAAGTAGTCGGGAGATTGCAATGCCCCATGTTGACGGGTTAAAATAACAGAGGAGATAAAATGGCTGATCAAGCAGCGCCAAAAATTCGTATCAAACTAAAAGCTTACGACGCACGTATCATTGATACTGCCGCCAAGCAAATCGTGGAAACCGCGGTTCGCTCGGGTGCAACAATCATTGGACCAGTGCCTTTGCCAGTTAAGCGCTCGACGTTTACAGTGGTCAAGTCACCGCATGTTTACAAAAAAGGTGGCGAAGCGTTTGAAATGCGCGTCCACAAGCGCCTGATTGACATCACCAACGTTACGCCAAAAACAGTCGATTTGTTGCAAAACTTGTCGTTGCCTGCTGGTGTTGACGCTGAAATTCGCATGTAGTTTTTCTAAAAATAGCCGATCTTTGAATTTTCTGGGTTGGCTATTTTTGTTGGCAAAATAAACCATGGACGCATTTTTGAAATTTGTGGTAAAATTATAGTGATTATGACAAAACAAAAACTTTGGTTCAAAAAACGCACAACTCGCGGCTCGGGTCGCGAAGTTCGTGGTAAAACGAAAATCACGCCAAAAAATATCAATCGCGAGATTTACAAAAATCAGCGGATTTATTCGTATTTTTTCTTGAAATTTGCGGTTTTTCTGGTGTTGGGGCTATTTTGGATCAGGCTTGGCGCGCCGATCGGGGCGATTCAAGTTCTTCCGATAGGGCTGATCATTGGGCTGATTATCGCCATGTTCGAGCGATTTCGGATTGGTCGCGGAATCGAAATTGTCATTTTGATCGTCGCCGCTATTGTCAGCTACTTCACGCCACTTGGAATTGTTGTATAAAATACATCTTGCGCGCGCAAAGCGTTTGTGCTAAAATTACTTTTGTAACCAAAAAATAAAAGAAAGGTGTTGGTAAGATGGTTAAAACAAAAAGTTTTAAGATGGGTGCGTTTTTGGTCGCTGGCGCAGTGGCTGGTGTGGTTAGTTTAGGGGGGGGGTCGTTAAGCGTTTACGCGGATCAAATTGATAACGCAAGTATTGATAACTGTGTGATCAATACATCTGGCGAGGTTGTCATTACGGCGAATACACAATCTGGCGGTCCATGCGAGATTTTAGCGACTGCAAATAAAGCTGTCTATACCGAGGGCGATTGGGATGAAATACATGGATTCTTGTCGGCGTATAACGACAATCAAGCTATCTTGGGTGCTGATAATTTTGTTGACGCAACTTTAACGGCTTCAATTCAAAGCGCTACTGATGTAAATCTCCGTTCGTTGGCTGGTGTTATGCCTGCGGGAATTACTAGTGCTACGGCTATTATTGAGCATGTAACTGTTATAGATGAATCGCTTGATCCTGTAACATCTCCTTGGACTATCAAAAGCCCAGAAGGTGGCGTGACGGAGTTTGATATGACGACTACGAATGGTATAGCAAATATTTCAACTAACTTGGATTATTTTGATAGAATGAAAGCGAATACTGGATTGAATCCAAAAGTGATAGACGACGGTGTGTCACCAGAGTATGCAATTGAAACAAAAGATGGAAAAACTACGATTACGTTTTCTTGGGAAGCTGTTAGTGGGAATGCGTTAACTTTACAGGACATCTCGGATTTTATTAACGGTCAAGGTCTTGACGATATTGTTATTGAAACATCAAAATACACAGTTGATCTCACGGGCGAAAAAGTTAATATAACTTTACCAGCTGGAACTACGCCAGATGAAGCTAAGACGGAAATTGACGGTGTAACTGGATTGGATGGATACGTGAGTATTGCTGACAATGATAATTTTACGGGCAGTCTAAGTAGTGATGGAAAACTTAATGTAGTTGTTAGTAATCCTGAGATTGCGGCACCATCAACTGATAAAGGTGTAGTAAAAAATCCATTTGATTCTTCGATCTTTGCAATTGTTATTGCAGTAATGTTGAGTGCGGGCGTGATCAAATTATTTACCAGCCGACGCACATCAATGAAATAAGTTGTGTTAAAATAGTTAGATGAATTCTAATACGATTTTGGAGGGGCTAAATCCACCGCAGCGCGAGGCGGTGGAATTTGGCGATGGGGCGCTTTTAATCTTGGCTGGCGCAGGTTCGGGTAAGACGAAAACTTTGACGCATAGAATTGCGTATCTGATCGCGACAGACAAAGCGAAACCTTGGGAAATTTTGGCGGCGACTTTCACAAATAAGGCGGCTGGTGAAATGCGCGAGCGCCTAGCGACAATTTTAGGGCAGGAGAATACGCGCGGATTTATGCCGTGGATGGGGACTTTTCACTCGCTGGCAGTGCGAATTTTGCGACAATACGGCGAAAATATTGAAATCCCGAAGAATTTTGTGATTTTGGACGATTCTGATCGGCTTGGCATGGTAAAAACGGCAATGAAAGAAATCGGCGTAACGGAGAAGCAATATACTCCGCGCTCGATAATGTCAATGATTTCTAACGCAAAAAATGACTGTTTGACTCCGACGGAATACGCGGAAATTGCCCAAGCGCCGAATCAACAGGTTGCGGCTGATATTTTTCCGCGCTATGAACGGTTGCGTAAAAATGGCAAGGCGCTGGATTTTGACGATTTATTATTGGAAACGGTGCGACTTTTGAAAAATGTCAAAGAAGTTCGCGATGAGTTGCGCGCCAAGTTAAAATACATTTTGATTGACGAGTATCAGGACACGAACAAGGCGCAATATCAGATTGTGAAGTTACTACTGAATGACGCAAAAAATATTTGCGCGGTTGGTGACGACTGGCAGTCGATTTATTCGTGGCGCGGTGCGGATTTTACGAATATTTTAAATTTTGAACGCGATTTTCCGGGGGCGAAGATTATCAAATTGGAGCAAAATTATCGTTCAACTGAGGCGATTTTGAACGCGGCACATAACGTCATTTCAAAGAATTTACAGCGTAGCGACAAGAAGCTGTGGACTGATCAAAAAGGTGGTTCACCAGTGCGAATTGTACCAGCAATGACGGAAACGCACGAAGCGGAGATTTTAGTGCAAAAAATTCGCTCGGAAGTTGATTTGAGAGTGCGAAAATACGATGATTTTGCGGTGTTATATCGCACCAACGCTCAGTCGCGCGTGATCGAGGAAGTCTTTTTGCGATATGGTGTGCCGTATAAGATCGTCGGCGGAACGCGGTTTTATGATCGCGCCGAGATTAAAGATTTGCTGGCGTATCTAAAATTGATATATCAGCCGTTTGATAGCGCATCTTTTCAGCGAATTGTCAATGTGCCGAAGCGTGGCTTAGGTGATACTTCGGTGGCAAAATTTGTAGCATGGCAGAATATGAGCGGAATGTCGGTTGTTGACGCGCTGTTGAATGTTGAATTATGTAATGACATTACGCCACGCGCAAGAGAGTCATTTTTGAAGTTGGGTAATGATTTGTCGGATATTGCTAAACTAATTGAGCAGCTTTCACCAGATGAAGTTATTGAAAAAATCGTCAATAAGTTTGACTATCGGGATTATTTGAGCGACGGCACGCCGCAAGCCGAATCGCGTTTAGAAAACGTGGCGGAATTTATCGGCGTGGCAAAATCTTACGCAGACCTTGGTTTGGCGGGATTTTTGGAAGAGGTTGCGTTGGTTAGTTCGGCGGATCAATCGGCAGAAAGTGCGGTAACTTTAATGACGCTACACGCGGCGAAAGGTTTGGAATTTCCAGCGGTCTTCATGGTTGGTATGGAGAGTGGAATTTTCCCTGGTGCGAAGGCAGAATTTGACCCTGCGGCAATGGAAGAGGAGCGTCGCCTCTGTTATGTTGGTATGACGCGAGCGCGCGAAGATCTGGTTTTGACGTTTGCGCAATCGCGGTTTTTATATGGTGCTAGACAGTATAATTTGCCGTCGCCGTTTTTGGGTGATGTTGACGAGAATTTTGTGAAGGATTCGATATTGCAGAATAACTTTTATAGTTCGTCATTGTCGGATTCATTCCGACAATCTAGTGATCAACGACTGGATTACCCGAACAAGTCGGGTAATGACGGGTTTGGTGGTCTTGCGACGACTAATGCGGAGCCACGCTTCGTTCCCGATGACTTAGAACTAGAAATTGGCGATAAGGTTAAACATCAGATTTTTGGCACTGGAACGGTGATAAAAATCGAAAAATCAATCGTGACGGTTGATTTTGGTGTGGGTAAATTAAAAAAACTCAATGTTTCATTTGCACCATTGAAAAAGCTGTAAAAATTCGCCATAATATTGACAAAGTGTATATGGTATGATAAAATAAAGAGATATGGCGGAGTTTGTTTTCTCTCAGCTGAACAGAGATCATTATTACGATGACGCTGTTAATTTTGCAATAGATTCGCAATATGAAAAAGATTTTATTGATAAATATGCAATTTTTGCGTTCCAAAAAACCGACGAAAAGCGCGCGCATTATAAACTCATTCAAACTGGTGGATTTGAATCATCTAGTTTTGAAGAAACCGATGAGATTGTTTTGCGCTCACTTGATGGCAATGAAATTAAACGCCAAATAAGTCGTCGCGTGCTTAATATGATGGCGTCATACGAGAATTGCCGCGTATTGATAGAGCATCGCGATGATCAGTGTTGGAATTTTACTTCTTCGGCTATAACTGGCAGTCTCGATCGACGCTCAGAAAGAACTCTGCACGAGAAATTTGTAAAAGAACTGCGACGTAAACATAATTACACTAAGCATGACAAAAATGATCCTCTGGGAACTGCGGTGGCGATTGTAGGCGACAGATATCACATAAATACCGAAGGACAATATCATAGCATCGTAAAAATGGTGTTGCATAGTTTTATTCTGGCGAGCAACGATGGCGATTTGTTATATGCTTCAAAAAATTGCAGTAAATTCCCTTTGGTTTTACATAGTGGTGAATCTTCCGAGATGCTATATAAAAATCGGTTTAGCAAAAGCAAAAATTCGCCGATTCTTGCGCTAAAAAATCAGAATGAATTGTTAGATAAAGTTAACGCCGAAGTTTTTAACAGCGGAGGAGTTTACCAAAATGCTAGATAGAATTAACGGAAATAGCGCATGTGCTGATTGTAAAATATGTTGCCGTGGCTATGGTGGAACAATTTTTCCTTCTGATTTGATAAATGAAAACGATACGGAATTTACGGTGGAGCTAGTTTTGAGACATATAGATGACGATATTTTTCCGATGTGTTTGACGCGGATGTTTGACGGTTGGGGTCTGAGTTATCGCACGAAGAATAAATATGGTAATATTAGCGACAATATAAAATATCCTATGGGCTATGATGTCGACAGAGATTATAATTATACCTGTGTGGCACTTGGCGCGACTGGCTGTAAATTAAGCTTAGATAAGCGTCCAATAAATTGTGCAACTTATACATGCAAGAAGATGCTTGACTATTTAGAAAAAGATACGCAGGGAATGACGAATAATGATTATAAAAATGCATGGTCGGATGAAAAAGTGCAAAGAGTTATGAAAAAGGTTTTTGAAATAGTAAAAAAGCGCAATGATCTGATACTCCAAGAGTATTTACGGCAACACGCCAGATTAAGCGAACATAGCCAAATTTTAGAATAGGTTGCATGTATTTTTGATAATTTAGAAATGAACTAATCGACCGCATGAACTCAGGGTATATATTGCAAAAATGTGTAATATATGCTATAATTAAAGCATCATGAATAAAGCAAGTGTAAAAACCACTATTGAACAACCGAAAGAGTCAGATTATTCGGAAATTTCAGAGATGTTGTTTGATAATTTTGACTATGCGCAAAATTATGCTGGTTTAACCGATGTTCAGCGCAATACATATAAAGCTGCTAATACAGCTGAGGGTGTGCGTGAAACTTGCCAAAATCCTGACAATATTGATAGTTTTGTTGTGAAAGTTGTCAATGAAGAAGGTCAAGAAGTAGTTGCTGGCTATGCTGTTGTTCGCGGCGAAGGACCTGCTACTAGTGTCGAAACTGCTGAAATACGACGTTTTCATGTTGGTCGCAAAATGGCAAGAAAAGGCATAGGGCAATATTTGTTGAATGCCGCCGAACAATCCGCCAGAAATGTTGGCGCGCAGTATGTCGAGGTTCTTTCGAGCGGTGAATCGAATACGTGGTTTGAAAAAAATGGGTATATTTGTGTCGAAACTGCAAAAACGCGTCGTGGTGTTTTCTCGAATGTTTTAGATTTAGATGCGCCAGATTATCATAAGATGAGAAAACATTTGAAAGAGGAAGAAGCGTCAGATGAATATTAAATCTAAATCTATTCACGCTGTAACTGGAGCGGACGACGGTATTAGAATTTGTATTATGCGCCGAGTCAAGCCAGAATATGATTTTAATATCTGGTTGCCAGAATTATCTCCTAGTGATGAATTATTGGAGGACTATAATACTGGTCGGATTGACTGGGATGGTTATGTTCCGCGCTTTACCGCGGAAGTTTTAGATAATCCTACGCGAACCAAATATTTTGAAATAGTGCGCGATATTGCCAAGAAATATCCGATCACATTATTGTGTCACGAAGATACGGATGAAAAATGTCACCGTCGTTTAGTGATTGAAAAAATCGCTACACTAGAAAAATAAGCATTGACAAAATGCATGCTGTGTGATATAATGAAAAGATATGGAACGTATCGAAAATAAGGAATTTTGTGCGAATTGCAAAGATGGATGTTGTCGGCATTACGGCGGTAGTGTTATTCCTAGCGATTTGACTAAAAAATCGGACAGAGAGAGAGAGTTTGATGTAGATTTAGTTTTGGAGCATATCTATGATCCAGAATTTCCGATGAGCGTAAATGGAACTATGATTCCATTGCCTTTTTTCAGGGCTATACCGATGTATTATTTGGAATACAGAATGAAAAATAAAAAAGGTGAAATAAGTGGACCTTTGAATTGTGGTAATTTTGAGCAAAGACGGTTTGGAAAATGCGTTGCTCTCGGTAAAAATGGTTGTAAATTAAGTATCCAAGATCGCCCATATAATTGCGCTGTTCACGTCTGTGATTTAATGGCTGATGCTATTGATATTGATGTTGATGATCAGTATTTTGATGAGGATGATTTTATGTATAGTTGGATGACTAGTCATATTCAAATGGTTATGCGTGCCGTTATACAAAAGATAGCAGATCGAGAAGGGTATCGTTGATATGGAACGCAAGCATAACAAAAAGAAATCCTCTGATCATGAAGATAAATGTCGTCGTTGCGGACGATGTTGTTTGCTTAAATATTCGATTGGTGATAAATATGCGATAGCTGATCCAACGCGGGCGTGTAAATATTTAAGATATGATGACCAGAATGAGCAATATTTTTGCAGCGTTTACGATAAGAGGTTTAGAACGGGTGAGTGTTTGCCGATTGAAGAATCAAATGCGCGTGGTTTAACTCCAGCTGACTGTTCATATATGACAAAAATGCGACACAATAAGAAGATTAAACCGCTAATTGTGCCAAAAGACGAGCAAGACCTTTACTCTAAGCTGTTTGAATTTAGCATGAAAGCATTTGGCGACGCAAAAAGTGCCGATGATTTAATTCGCGAACGTGACATTATGCCAGAAGACGATTACATCTCGTTTTCAAAAAAGTAAGCTTGCATTTTTCTAAAAACTTTGCTATAATGTTCAGGAAATATTAGACCAACGTTCTCAGGACGTTCGTAAGTCCTCTGTTATGTGTAATTCTCACGGTCGCACAATAACAGTCGGAAACTGCAAAATCCTGAGCGTTTTAAGTGGAAAAGGGAAGTAATGAGAACTTTACTCGGTACCAAACTTGGTATGACCCAAATCATTGGCGAAAATGGCGTGATGATTCCTGTCACGTTGATTTCGGCTGGCCCTTGCACAGTGACTCAGGTGAAAACTGTCGAAAGCGACGGTTACACAGCGGTGCAAATTGGCTATGGTGAGGGTAAGAACCTGAGCAATGCCGTGGCCGGACACGTCAAAGAATCCGGTGTTACGCCTAAAACCTTGCGCGAAGTTCGCGTTGAAGATTTAGGTGAAATTAAGGTCGGCGATAAAATGTTAGCCGACGTTTTTAGTGTTGGCGACAGCGTTGATGTCAGTGGCATCAGCAAAGGTAAAGGCTGGGCTGGCACAATTAAGCGATGGAACTTCAAGCGACATCGCAAAACACATGGTGGAAAGGGAAACACTCGAAAAGTCGGTTCAATCGGCTCGATGTATCCTCAAAAAGTTATGAAAGGTCATCCAATGGCAGGTCAAATGGGTGGCGAAAATACGACTGTTAAGAATTTGACAGTTGCGTATATTGATGTCGAGAATAACTTGATCGGTGTTAAGGGTGCTGTCCCTGGTCCGAAAAAAGGTATCGTCGAGATCAACGGAAAGGAGACAAAATAATGGCTGATACTAAATTAGATAAGGCTGTTTTTGCGGTCGAAGTTCCAAATCACGAACTATTAAAACTAGCTTACGAGTCATACTTGGCAGCAAATCGACAAGTTGGCGCAAAAACTTTGCGTCGTGGCGAAGTTCGCGGTGGTGGTAAAAAACCATGGCGACAAAAAGGCACGGGTCGCGCACGTTTTGGTTCATCACGCAACCCAATTTGGCGCGGTGGTGGTGTAGTTTTTGGACCACTAGGAATCGAAAATTACAACAAAACAATCGCAAAATCAGCGAAACGCGTGGCTTTGCGACAAGCTTTGACTTTGGCAAATCAATCATCTATCGTTAGTGTGATTGATACATTTGCATGTCCAAACGGCAAGACTAAAGAAACTGTGGCATTACTAAATAAGAACAAAATTTCTGATAAAGAGAATGTTCTATTGGTGGTTAGTGTTAAAGATAATCTAGTTATTCGTGCAACCAGCAACTTGCAAAACGTTAAGGTTGTTAGTCCGACATACTTGAACGTGTTTGACATCTTGAATGCTGATAAGATTTTGATCACGGAAAAAGCATTGCCAATGATCATTGAATGGCTGAAAGGAGATAAATAATGATAATTACTCCACGAATTTCTGAAAAGAGCTATAAATTGGCGGCAGGAAATATCTATGTTTTCGATGTTCCAATGGATGCAAATAAAGCAGAGGTGACAGCAGCTGTTAAAGCTGAATATCCTGATGTGAAAGTTGCTGATGTTCGCTTGATGATTGTTAAGGGTAAAGTTAAGGCGGTCAATCGCGGTAAGCGCGCTCGCCCAACAACAGCTACTCGCAAAGATGTCAAGAAAGCTTACGTTACTGTGGCTGATGGCAAAATTGAAATCGCAGCTTTCAACGAAGTTGCAAATCAGACGAGCGAGCCAGCGCAACAGGCGGCAGTTGAAACCAAAGTGAAAGCCAGCGACGAGTCTAAAAAAGCTGCAACAGTTACCCGTCGTCGCACTGGCAACAGAGGAGATAAATAATGGCTATTAAGAAAATGAAACCAACTACGCCGTCACGACGAAATATGACGTCGGCAGATTTTGATACAATCACAACTAAAAAGCCAGTTAAATCGTTAATCACGATTCGCAAGAAAACAGCTGGTCGCAACAGTCAAGGTCGTATCACAACTCGTCATCACGGCGGTGGAATGAAACAGTTTATCCGAAATGTCAACTTTGATCTTGCCGCTGGCACGGTCGCAACGGTTGAACATATCGAATATGATCCAAATCGTAGCGCACGAATTGCTCGTGTCCGCGATGAGGCTGGTGATTTGCATTACGTTATCGCCGCAAATGGCATGGCTCAAGGTCAAAAAATCAGCGTTGCTGATGACAAACCAGTTGCAGTTGAAACGGGGAATCGCATGACATTGCGCGAAATTCCAACTGGTGCAACAATTCACAATATTGAGATTACGCTCGGTAAGGGTGCTCAGGCGGTTCGTGCTGCTGGCGCTCGTGCTCAGTTGACAGCCAAAGAAGGCGAATACGCGCAGGTGCGTCTGCCTTCCGGCGAAGTGCGCAGGATTCCCATGAATGCCAAGGCCACCATCGGCGCAGTCGGCAACCATGACCATGAAAACGTCCGCATCGGCAA
>JAISHL010000048.1 GCA_031262565.1 Candidatus Nomurabacteria bacterium
ATTTCTTTTTCGCGACCAATTACGGGATCAAGCTCGTTTTTTTGCGCCATTGCCGTCAAGTTTGTAGAAAACTTGTTCAAAAATGATCCGTGCGTTTGGCGCTCGCGTCTGCCGTGTGCTAATTCTTCGTGATCGTTATTTTGATTTTTTTCTAAATATTCTTCAAGACTCGCCAAAATCCCATCAGTGTCGACTTTAAGCTCCGTTAAAACCATCGCGGCGCGAGCATTTTTCTGATTCAGCAGAGAGAAAAGTATATGCTCCGTGCCACAATAATCTTGATTATAATCCGACGAAAGTTCGATCGACATCCGAAGCGTTAATTTTGCCGTTTCCGAAAAACCTTTTATAGAGGTCAAGGGTGACGATAAATCAGCTTTTGGCGTTAATTGCAACGCGGTTTTGACTTTATTAAAATCCACGTTAAATTTGTGCAAAACTCGCCCACCAGTTGATTTTTCAGATGATAATATTCCTAAAAGTAGATGTTCCGTGCCGACATAGTCAGCCCCACCGAGTCGCGCCAAAACATCAGCATGCGACAACACTTCATGCGCATTTTCTGTCAATCTTTTACTAAAGTCCATAATTCCATTTTAGCAAATTTAGCACTCGTGTGTCAAGAGTGCTAAATGGTGATTTAAGAAATTTTCAAAAATCGCAAATAGTCTGATTTTCCATAAATAATATCAGCAATTTGCACATAGTCAGCGTAAATACGATAAATTACCAGATAATTTCCCGCCACCAAAAACCGAAAATCAGCAAAACGTGCGTCGATATCACCTAGTGGCGCGCCAATTTCAGGAAACTGCTCCAACAACTGAATCTTGTGCAAAATTTTTGTCAAAGTATTTACCGCCGCAAATTCATTTACTAATTTAACTAAAATATATTGATATATCTCATTGAGATGACTTTCTGCATTCGCGGAATATTTAATGATCATAATTTTATACCATAGCGACTCGCGATTTCAGCGTTGGTTTTTGCGGTTTTTGGATCAAACGATTTTTCGCCCTGCTTGATGATTTTTAAAAGTTCCTCCGCCGTAACTTCGCGATCATAATCGTCAATCTTAGAAATTACATACGCGCCACGACCGTTTCGCGTCAAGTAAACTGGTCGATCAACGTCGACTTCGTTTAATACCTCTGTATAATTACGTAAATCACTTATTGGTAAAATCGTCGCCATTATTTGCCCTTTCGTTAATTTTCATGTCAATTGTAGCATAATTAACGCGCTAATTCAACAGCAAAATTTAGTTTATTTTCTTCAAATCCATCACCGTCACATTCGGCAATTCCGCCAAGTTCTCGCCATTAACCAGTAATTTTGATTCGCGCACGCCCGATCCGATAACCACGTGCGGTTGTTTCGCCACATCTTCGTCGACCAAAATCGTCCAGTCCGCTGGCAAACCAATCGGGGTGATCGCGCCAAACGCCATTTTTGTCATCTCGACCGCTTCGGTCATCGGCGCGAACGAGATCTTCTTCACGTCCAACGCTCGCCGCACCACTCCGTTAATGTCCGCTCGCGAGTCACCGCCAATCAACACGGCGGCATATTTCACAATGTCACCACGCACGCCTTTGACAATAACACAATTCGCGCACTCCTTCGCGTCAATCTGATATTTTTCACAAAAAGCCACCGTGTCCGACACCGACGAATCAATTTCTGTCACTAAAACGCCCGTCAAGTCCGCGGTTTTTACCGTTTCGCCGAGCAGTTCCATTCTTGCATCCGCGTTTGTCCAATTCAGATTTCCGAACTTCATATTGCCTCCTTAGTAAAATTACAGATTCCGAAACAAGTTCGGAATGACAAAAGATACATTTACTCCGCCACAATTTCCAGCTCATATCCCGTCAAGACGCTCGCCAAGCGGACATTTTGACCTTGTTTGCCGATGGCGATAGATTTTTGAGAGTTGTCGACGTGAACGGAAGCTTTTTTCTCTTCTTCGTTCAGGTCGATACTCTGGATTTCTGCTGGCGACAACGCGTTGGCGATGAAGTTTTTAGTGTCTTTATCAAACGTCACGATGTCGATTTTTTCCATGTCGCCGATTTCGTTCATGACCGCTTGAACACGCACGCCTTTTGCGCCAACAAATGTGCCGACTGGATCAACGCCAGTAACGCCCGACGCAACCGCAATTTTCGTGCGCTTACCAGCTTCGCGAGCAACCGCTTTGATTTCAACTGCGCCAGTTTCGATTTCTGGCACTTCCTGCTGGAATAAAATCTTCACAAAATCTGCCGCCGCGCGTGATAAAATCAATGTCGCACCACGCTGATCGCGCTCAATATCTTTCAATAGAACTTTGATTCGCGCACCAACCATCAATCGCTCACCCGGAATCTGCTCGGCTGGCGGCATAATTCCCTCACCCTTGCCAAGATCAATTCGCACAACTCGCGGCTCAACTCGCGCAACCGTGCCAGTCAAAATTTCGCCGATCCGACCGTCAAACTGCTTCGCGACAATTTCGCGCTCCGCCTCGCGCAGTTTTTGCAAAAGAACTTGCTTTGCCACTTGCGCCGCCACGCGTCCAAATGATTTTGCCTCATGCTCCTGCTCGATCACGCCCTCCAAAAGCGCCTGTTTGTCAATTTTTTTCGCATCTTCTAGCGACAATTGACCGCCGTTTTCTGGTTCTTCAACGATGTCATAATGCACAATAATTTTCGCCGTGCCGTTCTCGGTGTTCAAAATTGCTCGCACGTTCAAATCGCGCGCGTCATGATCATGTTTCCATGCCGCCGCAATCGCCTGCTCGATAACATTCAAAACCGTATCCTCTGGCAAATTCTTCTCCTCGGCGATCGCATGCACGCCCGCCAACATTTGCTTAATATTTAATCCTTCCATAAGTTTCCTTTCTTATTAACCTATTAAAAAGTCCGACCACTTGGCCGGAACGAACATATTCATTATATATCACATGAGATTTTTTGTAAAGTCTTCACTGCTCGTCGGTTGCCGACCAACCCGAACATGTCCTCTCTTTTTGTCAATTTCAACAATTCCCTGTCGAATATAAGAAAGCTGATGATTAACATGCTCCAAAAACTTCTCTTTGTCTGGATCGTCAGTCTGCTTAACCAACGTCATCAGCGCGGCGATATTACCCAAAACTTTATCTGTTTGCGTGTAATTGTTAAAAATATATTCAAGCGCAGTTTTGCCAAGTAGTGGCACCCCCCCCCATAAATTCTCGTCTTTATGCATTTCATTATGCACATCGCTCAGCATGTTGACAATTAGCCCGCGATTATTTCGCAAAGTTTTTGACAACGTTTTGTCATTCCATTCATTTCGAGTATAAAGTATATGATGTCGATTTACCAATATCTCTCTGCCCATAGATTTATTATACATTTTTATCACGCTTGTGTCAAGTTTTATAATTCCGCGCAATTTATGCTAAAATAACTTCATGGAAGATTCAGTTTTTACAAAAATTATTCGTGGCGACATTCCGTCGCACAAAATTTATGAAGACGACAAAGTTTTTGCGTTTCTTGACATTCACCCCGAAACGGCTGGACATACA
This sequence comes from Candidatus Nomurabacteria bacterium, assembly GCA_031262565.1. Taxonomy (GTDB): domain Bacteria; phylum Patescibacteriota; class Saccharimonadia; order Saccharimonadales; family Saccharimonadaceae; genus WRGU01. The sequence continues at coordinate 3,569 of JAISHL010000048.1, forward strand.
CTGGTCGTGCCGAAAATTCAGGTTGATAAAATTTACGACTTGCCTGATGATTATTATTCTGCGATGTGGTCAGCGGCAAAAACCATTGCGCAAAATATGGAGAAAGTTTTAGGCAAACGCGTGCGATTATCTGTGGTCGGCGTTGATGTTCCGCACGCTCACATTCACGTCCTAACAATTGACCCAGCCAAAATCGGCACTCCGCCACCTCTGGCGAATAATGAAGATTTGGCGAAAATCGCAGAGAAATTGCTGCTTAAATAGATTTTGCTTGTCGTCGTGGCGATCTATATTATCACTAGATTGCTTCACTCCATTCGCAATGACGCGCATTATTTTTGTCATTGCGAAGCGATTTATTGCCGTGGTTTTTTGTCACTGCGAGCAAAGCGAAGCAATCCAGTCTTACATTGTCATCCTGAACTTGTTTCAGGATCTGTAATATAATACAAAATGTCATTACCCGACTCGTTCGGGTAATCTAATTCTACAACCGGATTATCGGAATAAATCCGATAATGACATTATAAGGAAAATCCTGAAACAAGTCCGACAATGACAAAAATTCAATCCCAAAACAACGCTCTTTTACATACTCACCTGATTCAACTCGACCTTCAGCTTTTCCACCAACTTAACTGGGGTTGGGTCAACGCCATTCAAAAGTCCGAGATAAATCGACACGAAGTCACCGAACGCCACACCACACAACATCTGGCAAAGTGCGTTGTCGCCGTGCAAATTAACAGTTTTCACCGCTGGGCGTTGACCACTCAAAAGCTTCTCTGTTAACTCAAATCGCAAGCTAATGCGCGGATTGTCAAACTCCGAGCGCAAGTCAATAATCGCGAACGGCTTTTCTATCGGGTGCGAAGTCCAGCCAATGAACTCGTTGTGGCTAAACTCTGGTAATTCATTCCAAAACGCCACATTTTTTGCATTCTCATTAAACGAAATTTTCCACTTATACGCCACTGACGCAAATTTTGACGACGAAAAGACTACAGGAGTTTTGCCAACACATTCAAACGCCAGTTTCTTGGCTGGGTTTTGCTCCGCTACCACGTTCGCCGTAATTCCAGAGATAAAATCTTTCACCGCCGTTTGTTGCGCCGCCAATTCCTCATATCTTTCAACCGCCAATCCAAACTGATTCAAAATCTTCGTGATCGCACGGAGATGCATGAACACACCATAACGCGGCTGACTAATTTTTTCAAGGCGAATAAACGGAATATTTTGCGCTTCCGCAATCTCCAAAAGTTTTCCACCGCTGGCAATGATGACAATTTTAGCACCACGTTTTTGCGCGTCCGTCAATGTCGCCAAAGTTTCCTCGGTATTTCCACTGACACTCACGCAAATCACCAATGATTTTTCATCAACAAAATTCGGTAGTTCATAATCTCTGGTCACAACAAACGGAATCTCTAACTCCAACCAGTCGCGCGCGATCAATCCGCCGAGCGCCGAACCGCCCATTCCGCCCAAAACCACATTCGCTGGCACAAAATCGCCATAATCCGCCGTGTTTTCAATAACCGCTTCCCAAGTCAACTGCTCAAACTGCGCGCCAACCACACCCAATGCGTCCTCGGGATCACGCTGTTTGATCACATTCAAATTGTCTAAAATTTCCATAAAATCCTCCTTTACAAAACCATTTTGCTTGTGTTACAATTATATCATATTCAATTAAGAAAGGTGGGAAATATGATAGACGATCAAGTAACAGGCATTGATGACAGTGAAGTTAATCAGATGATAGCAGGCATAAAAGGCGGGACGATTGCGCCGCCGCCAGCGCCCGTCGATCCATATTCTGCACCAATTCCAGCATTCGTGCCACCACAAGAAGACGCTCAACCATCACAATTTGCAGATGTGACTTTGCCAGCTCCTGCACCAACTCCTATCGCGTCTTTATCTGCGCCAGTGATTGAAACACCAGCAGAGCCAGCCGTCGAACATGCGCCGACTCCACTCACGCAACCAATTCCAACACCAAGCGTAGAGCCAGCTAAGCCAATTACGCCAGCCGTTGAGCCGACCAAGCCAGCGGAACCAGTAGTTGAGCCAGTAAAAGTTACAACAAAAGTCGTAAAACCAGCGCCAGCGTTAAATTCTGCGCCAGCCAACGATTCTGATTTCGCCAGCATGAAGCAAGACGCTTTGCGTGAATTGCGACCACTGGTTGACAAGCTAGATTTACCTGCTGATGAAAAATTTGACACGCTACTTTTACTGATCCGTTCAACCGACGATTCTTCGCTGATCGCAGAGGCGCATAACGCCGCTCGCCAGATTCAAGACGAGGCTCGTCGCGCTCGCGCTTTGCTTGACATCATTAAAGAGATCGACTACTTCGGTCATAAAGCCGCGTAAAATCCGAGCTAAAATTACATCATTCCGCGGATTTACAACAGACAACTTCCGCGGAATATTTAGTCTAATTATTTTTGTGCTAAAATCGTTACATGAAAACTTTCTTTTGGTATGACCTTGAAACCTCGGGCTTGTCGTCGCGTTTTGACCGAATTATGCAATTTGCAGGCATTCGCACTGACGAAAATTTCAAACAAATCGGCGAATCTGTCAATATTTTAATCAAACTAACAGATGACATTTTGCCGTCGCCCGAAGCACTTTTGGTGACAAAAATTACACCGCAAGCCACATTACAGGACGGTTTAACTGAGGCGGAATTTGCCAAATTTTTCCTAGACGAGATCGCCACACCAGATACAATCATCGTCGGCTACAATAACGTGCGGTTTGATGATGAGTTTATTCGCAATTTTTTGTGGCGCAATTTTCGCGATCCTTATGAGTGGTCGTGGTCGGAGGGACGATCGCGCTGGGATCTGCTTGATGTAGTGCGATTGGTGCGTGCACTTCGCCCAGACGGAATAAACTGGCCGTTCAAGAAAGTTAGTATTTGTCATCCTGAACTCGTTTCAGGATCTAATTCTAACAATAAAACAGAGATTCTGAAACAAGTTCAGAATGACAACGCAAAAGTTCGGAACAACAAAGAAATTCTAATCCCAACCAACACCCTAGAAGCCCTGGCGCGCGACAATGGTTTTGAAAACAAAAACGCCCACGACGCACTGGCGGATGTTCAGGCACTCATCAATGTCGCCAAGCTCATCAAAGACAAACAACCGAAAATGTTTGATTATCTCTTAAAAATGCGCAACAAAAAAGAAGTTATGAAGCTCGTCAATCTGGAAAATCCCGCGCCGTTTGTTTATGCGAGCGGTCGCTATTCGGCGGAATTTGAGAAAACTACCGTCGCTTTCCCCGTTGCGCCAGCTACCAAACAAGGGGCGGTTTTAGTCTGGGATTTGCGCGTGTCGCCCGACGATTTTGCGAACCTTTCCGAGAAGGAAATTTTGGCAAAAATCACGGCAGACTGGTCTACGCGCTCACAGAAAGACTTTGTGCCACTCCCCGTCAAAGAGCTTACTTATAACAAATGCCCCGCCGTCGCACCCCTGAACACGCTGGACGAATCCGCACAAAAACGCCTCCATCTAGACCTCTCTGACATCAAGAAAAATCTCGCTTCATTACAAAACAACCGCGGACTGCTTGACAAAATCTCCGCCGCGTTCGCCACAAAAAACACTCATTTTGTCGCCACAAATAATAACACTGTCATTGCGAGCGACGCGAAGCAATCTCCCGCCAATCAACAAAAATCCACCGCCTCACCCGACGTGGAATCTAAACTTTACAACTCATTCACACCAGCCGAAGATAAGATCAAAGTCCGCGCCGTCGCCTCGGCAAACGCCAACGATCTCGCCGATTTTCACCCAACTTTCATTGATGAACGGTTGCCCGAGCTTCTCTTGCGTTACAAGGCGCGCAATTTCGCCAAAAGCCTGACCGCTGATGAAAAAACACTTTACGAAGACTGGCGCAGTGCAAAAATTCTGCGCGAGATTCCCGCTTTCATGCAAAAACTGGCGTGGCTGGCGGCAATCGGACGAGGCGAAGAGCCGCAAAAACTATCTGACGACGATCAAAAACAATTTTCAACCCTGAAAAGTCGCATTCCGCGCGAAAAAGTCAACGAGTTCGTACTCGAAGAGCTGCAACTTTGGGCGGAATCCATCATACCTACCGAATATTAACGTTGTAAAAATTACAAGCATAATGCTATTGTTTTTTTACAAGTTACGTATTATAATCTATGCGTAACCATAATAAACAATACAAGGAGGAATAAAAAATGGTGAAGATATCAAAATTAATGGCTGCGGCTGGTGTTTTAAGTGTCGTCGGTCTAACAGCTATGCCAATCGCAAGTGCGTTTGCAGCAGATACGGTCACAGTTAACGTTTCAGTTCAAGAAACTATCACTGTTGACACCGTAACCGATGCAGGTCAACCTGTATCTGGCGCAGGAACCAACTATACCGCTACTTACGCTACAGCTGGCAACGTGGATGACTCATCTCTAACTTATGGCTCAGGTTTATCTGGCGCTACTTGGACTAACCCAGCAAAAGCAGTCGTTCAATCGAACGCGCCATATGTGTTGAAAGTTTCATCAAATGATGCAACAAAAGTTAACCTGGTAGATAGCGATACTGGCAACTCAATCCCAACAATGGCTACTATTTCAGCTGGCACGGCGGGCTATGCAATTGATTACTCAACGACAGCTAACGGAACTACTTTAAGCGGCACAGGAAAAGCAATTACAGCTAGCGGAGCAGCTGCAACAATAGCAACAAGCAGCACTGCAAGTAGTGCAAGTGGCGATGCTTACAAATATGGCTTCAAGAGCGCAATCGCAGCTAACACAGCAGCTGGCTCATACAACAATACTATCATCTTTACAGTAACAAAAAACGCAGCAATTTAATACTTAGTAAGATATTTGATTGTATGACTACCCTTTTCGGAGGGTAGTTTTTGGTTATTTTTATCTATTGACCTTCATGTCTGCGTTTGATAAAATATAAGCGTTATTTATAAGATTATATAATGAGGAGGGATTCGTGATTAAAAAAACCATTAAATCGTTTGCGGTTTTAGCTGCACTAGCCGTAGCTTTTGTAGGATTTGGTAGCTTTTCGCCAAACGTTAACGCCGAGGAAAATATAGATTCTGATAAAGATGGAACATTGACACTTACGCCAGCCTCCGATCGTCAAGAGCTAAAGCCGGGGCAAGTTTTCAATGGTCATTTTAATATCGTAAATACTGGCGCTGGTCCACTAGATTTTAATGTCTATGTCAAACCTATTACGGTTGATTCTAGTTGCACCGAGCAATACGAGGTTGAGAATGAATATAATATAATGGCAAACTGGACAAAGTTTGAGCAGGCTGATTTTGAAGATATTCAGCCAGGCGAAACTGCCAAAGTTAATTTTACAATTACCGTTCCAGAAGACATTCCAAGTGGTGGTCAATATGTCGTTATGTTTGCCGAAACTGGCACAAAAGCCGAACAAGCCGAGGGGACATCAATCAAAGTTGGCACGCGCGTTGGTTATAAATTCTTTGCGGAT
>JAISHL010000011.1 GCA_031262565.1 Candidatus Nomurabacteria bacterium
CAGACAAAAAATAGTCGTTCTTTGATAAAATTTCTGAAACCATAATCATATTATAGCAAACTCGCTAATGTCGCGCAATAACGACTTTTTCACGTTTTGCGACGCTAATTATAGAGGTAGTGGTTTTTATAAAAATATGTGGAAAACTTTTTTAAAACTGTGTGATATTATAGTAGACAGTAAATTTATAAAAGGAGGGTTTCATGGCTAAAAATACAACAAAAGAATACGACAAGGGCTTGAACGGCACGATTTTTGATATTAAACATCAGCGAACTTTCTGTTTGATTAAACCAGATGGCGTCATGCGCGGTCTGATCGGTGAGATTATTGGGCGAATTGAAAAATCTGGACTAAAAATCGTGGCAGCAAAAATGTTGGTTCCAGATGAGGAATTGATTAAGGCACATTATCCAACCAGCGATGAAAAGTGGATTGCACGACTTGGCACGAAGGCAAAAAGCGGTTTGGAAGGTTTACCATTGACGGCGACCGAAGTTTACGGCACTGATAACGATAGTGAATTGGGGCAAAATGTTGTGAGCGCGCTGATTCAATACATGCAATCTGGTCCAGTTTTTGCGATGGTTGTTGAGGGCTTGCAAGCGATTGAAATGGTGCGAAAATTGGCTGGTCACACTTTGCCATTCAAGGCGGAAATGGGGACGATTCGCGGTGATTTTTCAGTAGATAACCCAGTTGTGGCAAATGTCGAAGGTCGTTCGATTCACAACTTGTTTCATGCGTCAGAAAATCAGGGCGAGGCAGAACATGAGATTAAACTGTGGTTTGGTGGCGAAGTAATTTGTGACTATTCGCTAGCCAGCGACGATATCATGTATTGCAAGCATTATTAGAATATCTCAAAAAACAATCAGCCTCGCTTTCCGCGGGGCATTTTGTGATACAATATTAGTGTGGCTCGCTAGCTCAATTGGATAGAGCAGTTCCGTCCTAAGGAAAAGGTTATAGGTTCAACTCCTGTGCGGGCTACCAAACTAAGATTGTGCTAAAATATAATTATGAAAAAGCTTGTTTTTTCTGGTCAACGTCCTAATGAGGAAATTCTTTTCGTTTTTCGTCGGCATATTATTGCTATGCGAAAGGGATTTTATGGCTTGTTGATACCGATGGCGATTGGTTCGATCCCGTTTCTGATTTGGTCAACAAACGTTGATCTGTTGTGGGGACCGATTATTGGGCTTGGCGTTGGTGCGGGAATATGCTTTTATCATTGGGTTGGCTGGTATTTTTCAGTGTATATCGTCACAAATAAACGCATTCGCCAAGTTGTGCAAAAAGGTTTATTCGGCAAGTCGGTGATAGACATAAATTTGAATAAAATTTTGAATCATAGTTATAAAGTGCCGGGGTTGTTCGGTGAAATTTTTCATTTTGGAACGATTGTTTTGCAAACGATGGTCGGCGATTTGGTGATTAAAAATGTGGAACATTGCGAAAAAGTTTATGGCGAGCTGGTAAATGCGATTGATGCGGCTGGTGGTGGCAGAGGTGAAGAAGATGATGAGGAGGTTCAAAATGGGCGAATCGAAAAATAAGCTGACGGCAATTCGCGAAAAAATTGCAGAAAAGTTGCCAAATAAAACTCAGCAGACCGAAAAGCCTACGCGAATCACGAACGATACCGTGGCGGAGCATCGCGAAAAAGTTTTAGCCAAGGGTAAAAAGTTCAAATATCCGTTTCAATATTCTAAACACAAAGTGTTGATCAATGCGATTATTATCACGATTGCGGCTTTGGCGGCATTTTCAGGATGGCTCTATGTGATGCTATATAAAACGCAGGCGACGAACGATTTCTTTTTTAGTGCGGTTAAAATTTTGCCTCTGTCGGTGGCGAATGTTGAGGGTGAAAATGTGCCATATAAGGATTATTTGCGTAGATTGAGGGCTGATATTTTTTACAAGGAAACTTGGCAGGATCGCGATTTTTCAACAGAGGACGGTCAGCGTGAGATGAATTATTTGAAGCAACAAGAAATGAACAACGCGGCGATGGTGGCTTATGCTACTAAAATTGCACGAGAGCAGGGCATAACAGTGTCAAATGAGGAGGTTGAAAAAGATATTCAGGACTCTCTGACTGATAGTAACGGTGCAAAATTGACGTTGGCGGAATATGAGAAAAACACGCTATTGAAATATTATAACTGGTCGCTTGGCGATTATCGGGAGATTCGTCGTGGCGAACTGCTGAAAGCGAAAGTTATGGGGAAAGTTGAAACCTTTGAAGAGGATTTTGCAAAGTTAGTCGAGCAAGATAAAATTAAAAAATATATTGAGATTAAAAATCCTGATGATTCGGGCGAAGAATCTTAGGTGATTATTTCAGAACGCGAACTTTCTGAAAATTTTTACCGTCAAGACCGCTAATTGTCACATTTTGCCAGTCAAAATCGACATTTTCCAATTGATTTTGCGATAAAATCGTCATCTCGAGGGTATCATTTTTAGTACGCAAAGCGCCGACTCCAATCCAAAATTTCATTATGGAATTTTTCGTTGAACCAACCGCAACAAACATACCCGACGCTAGCGGTTGAGTAAAAACTAAAATCTTATTTTTCTCGCCGTAAGCATAATGACCAGTTCGCTTGATCTGCATATAAGAATTATGGAGCCGTAAAACTTTCTCTCGCCACATCGGATCGTCGCTCTGATTTGGTTTAAGTCGAACATTCAACTCGACCATATTTCGTTGCGCGTCATTCAAAATCGGCATTTCGGTATTTGCTAAGTTTTCGTCAATTAAGTTGTCTAATTTTGCTTCGCCACCTAGTTTACTACTAGTTGTTGTGATGGTCATGCGTAGATTTTTTGGCTGATATTGCGACAAAAATTTCATAGTTTTATTGTATGATTTCAAATAGTCATCAATCTCGGTTTGCGTTAAATTATCTATGCGTTTAATAATTGTGTCGTCAACATAAAAATCCAGCCAAACACCCGGCTTGTAAATCTCGCAAATCGGTTTCAGCCACTTAGTATAATACATTAGAGAAAATAGTTCCGCCCAATCTGTTTCGGGTGCTTCATCAAGCTGCCACAATTTATATGCTCCGTGTAGAAAAGTCAAACTAATTGGTTCGTTTTTACTAACTGATTCATGAACGGCATCTTTAATATGCTGAATCAAAATCTCATTCGCGGAGTATTTGCGAAACTTTTTCGATAAAACTAAACGAACGATTTCTTGCTCAATATCACCTTGAAACTGAGTTGGTGCAAAATCGCGCAACTCGTTTAACTTTTCTAAAATATATCTTTGGGCTGTCATAAATATTGGAGATGCGGGTTGGACGTTAACTCAACATATTCGCTTCTTCCGAAACGCCGTCAACTTTTGACTACCGCATCAAAAATATTGTAACATAAACAAAAAAATCGCCAAACTCATGGCGATGAGATTTCAATTTGGCGCGCCCGGCCAGATTCGAACTGGTGATCTCCTCCGTGACAGGGAGGCGTGATAGGCCAACTTCACTACGAGCGCAACAATAGACATAATAGCAGATTTCTTTTTCAAATGCAACTTTATTTTTCAAATGCATTTTGATATAATAGAAAAGTGCCACCTTAGCTCAGTTGGTAGAGCATCGCTTTCGTAAAGCGGGGGTCTCGAGTTCGAGTCTCGAAGGTGGCTCCAACCTATATGGGGTGTCGGCGGGAAAACCCGTCGCACTCCACCAAACGCGGGTGTCGTATAACGGTATTATATGACCTTCCCAAGGTTGAGAACGGAGTCCGACTCTCCGCACCCGCACCAAAGCTAATTATGGATATAAAGAAACTTTCTCGCGAAGCTATCAAGAGCCGCATGTTTGTGGGATGTTGGATTTTAATTTTTATACAGACGATTTTTTTGATTGTGCTGGTGGCGACAAATATTCGCTCGACATCAGTGCAAATCCCGATTCAATATAGCGCATTTAACCCAATGCATTACGCGCGCGACCAGTGGTTTTATCTGTTTAATTTCATCTTTTTCGCCGTTGCTATTTTAGTGGTAAATTTGCTAATCAGCTTGAAAATATTGGAGATTAAGGGGCGACCGCTGGCGCTGGGGTTTTTATGGATGACAGCTGCGGTGATTTTTATCTCAACGATTGTAATAGCGGCGCTACTTCGCGTTGCGGGAATCGAGTAAATGCGCGACATTGAAATTCCGCTATTTAAGGCGCGACACGGCAAGCGCACGCCATTATATAGGTTTTTTGAAATTTTGCCAGCGGTCATGTCGATTGGCGCAGTGGTGTTGCTGGTTATTTTTAGTATATTTAGCCCGATAGCGGCGGCGATTTACATTTTAGTTATTGTGATTTTGGTGTTTGTTCGGGCAATTGGGATTGCGATTCGCGTGATTCAGGGGCATGGCACGATTAAAAAAACGCAACAAGTTGATTGGAAAAAATGGCTGGCAGAGTTGGAAGATCCAGCTAAATTTGCCAAAATTCGCCAAAGCGATGTCGATAGTCGGGATTTTAGGATGCGACAACATGCGTTAAATTTGCAGCATTTAGCAGAGATAGATGGCGAATCGCCAAAACCGAGTCAGATTTATAATGTGGTGATAATTCCTTTTTACAATGAGAGTTATGATGTTTGGGAACCGACTTTGAATACTTTGAAAAACAACGATTACGATGTAAAAAATAAGATGATTGTTGTTGTGGCTTATGAGGAGCGGGGCGGTCAAGCGGCGCTAGACACAGTGGCGAAGATTAAAGAAAATTGGCAAGGCGTGTTTCGCGAGCTGTTTTTTGTCGAGCATCCAGCGAATATTCCAGATGAGGTTGTCGGTAAGGGTGGAAATATTACTTTTGCGGGTAAATTTATTGCAAATTGGGTCAAAGAGCAGGGAATTGACCCTGATAATGTGATTGTTACGACGCAAGATTGTGACAATCAGCCGCATAAAAAGTATTTTTCATATCTGACTTATGAGTGGATTATGACACCAAATCGCCAGCGCGTCGCGTTTCAGCCAGTTTGTTTGTTCTTGGATAATATCTGGGACGTGCCAGCGCCAGTGCGCGTTGTGGCGGCGGGCAACTCATTTTGGAATATGATCAGCTCTATGCGTCCGCATCAACTTCGTAACTTTGCCTCTCACTCACAGGGGTTGGCGGCGTTGATTGGTATGAATTTTTGGTCAACGCGCACGATCGTTGAAGATGGTCATCAATATTGGCGCAGTTATTTTTATTTCAACGGCGATTATTCGGTTGTGCCGTTAAGAATCACTTATGGACAGTCGGCAGTGTCATCAACTGGTTACGGCAAAACTTTGAAAGCACAGTTTATACAATTGCGCCGTTGGGATTATGGGGCGAGTGATGTGCCGTTTGTCGCTACCAAATTATTAAAACGTGGGCATAAAATTGGTTTCTTCGCTGGCTGGACGAGATTTGCGCGACTTCTGGAAGGACATATTACTTTGGCGTGCATTGCGCCGATTGTGGCTTTTGGGGCGTGGTTACCGATAGTTTTGAATAAACAGGCAGCGCATCAGAGCGTGCTTGTTAATGATTTGCCGTTGATTGTGTCGCAAATTCAGCAAGTCGCGGTTATCGGGTTATTTGTAAGTATTTTTATTAGTCTAATCATGTTGCCGCCACGCCCGAAGCGCTATCGTAAATCTAAGTGGTTCGCGATGATTTTGCAGTGGCTTTTAATGCCCGTAACGTCAATTGTTTACAGTAGTTTATGTGCTTATTCGGCGCAAATGAGGTTGGCAACTGGGCATTATCTGAGTAAATTTGACGTTTCTGATAAAGTGATCAAAAAATAGCGATTGTCGCTCGGAAATATCGCCCGCAAAAGTAAAACCCGCCACTTTTGGATTTCTCCATTTGGGGCGGGGTAACTTTCTAATTCAGAGTTTTTTGCGTTCCTTAGATACTAATTCAGGTTAAATACCTTCGTAGTAAATGTGGAACTGTGATAGCTTGGAAGCTTTGCGACTTCTTTTGCTAGAACTTTTGTCCATTCCGTATATGATTATATCAAACATATTGATTTAAGTCAAGTAATTTTTCTGAATAAAATATATCATAAGTAGTATAAAATTAGCCAAAATTCGCAAAATTTTATGTGGAAAACTCGGGAAAACACAAAATAACAGATGTAAAAGAAATAAAAAATCGCCCATCGTAACGGGCGAAATAATTGCTTGGTGGGTCGACAGGGGCTCGAACCCCGGACCTCGTCCACGTCAAGGACGCGCTCTAGCCAACTGAGCTACCGACCCAAGCAAAACTATTCTACACGAATTTGCGCAAAATGCAATACAGTGGTAAAATTACTGCATGAATGTGATTAAAAATCTACAAACGACCCCTCGGGGTTAGATTAACTTTTTTCAGAAAAAATGTAAATTTAATCAAGGAGAAATATTATGGAAAATGACAAATTATATGCGATACGTCACAGCTTGGCGCACATCATGGCGTCGGCGATTCAGCGAATTTATGGGGCAGATAAGATTAAATTCGGCGTTGGTCCAGTCGTGGAAAATGGTTTTTATTATGATATTGATATGGGCGACGAAAAGATTAGTCCAGAGAATTTTACTAAAATTGAAAAAGAAATGCGTAAAATTATTGCCGAAAATCAGGATTTCGTGCGATCTGAAAAAACGATTGACGAGGCGATTGAGTGGGCGAAAAGCGCCAATCAACCATATAAAGTTGAATTATTGAACGATTTGAAACGCGAAGGCATAACTGTGGCGAAAGATTTGAACGCTGATGAACTTGGAACGATCACTGACGGCGATGCAAAAGTTGAAAAAGTCTCATTTTATACAAATGGCGATTTTACAGATTTATGTCGCGGTCCGCACGTGGCGAATACGTCGGAAATTCCAGCGGATGCGTTCAAATTGGCTCGTGTTGCTGGGGCATATTGGCGTGGCGATGAAAAAAATCCGATGATGACGCGAATTTACGGGTTGGCGTTTGCGTCAAAGCAAGAACTGGAAGATTTTTTGGCGATGCAGGAGGAGGCGAAAAAACGCGATCACCGCAAGTTGGGTAAGGAATTGGACTTATTCTGCATGTCGCCGTTGATTGGTGCGGGATTGCCGATGTTTACGCCGCGTGGAATGATTGTGCGCGACGCGATTAATGACCTAGTTCAGGGCTATCGTTTGCGAGCGAACTATCAGAAAGTTTGGACTCCGAATATTGCGTTGCTTGAAACTTATAAAACGTCGGGGCATTTTGAAAAATTCCCAGAGCTCATGCGATTTAATTCCAGCGAGTCGGGCGACGAATTGGCGTTAAAACCAGTCAGTTGTCCGCATCATGCGCAAATTTACGTATCGCAGCCGCGCAGTTATCGTGAATTGCCAGTTAAATATTTGGAGACGGCGACGGTTTATCGTGATGAGCGCAAGGGTGAATTAGGCGGATTGAGTCGTGTTCGGGCAATTACTCAGGATGATTCGCATGTATTTTGCACCGATGAACAGGTTGGCGACGTATTCGCAGAGCTGATTGAGTCGGCGCGCGAATTGTATAAATTATTAAATATGGATTTGAGTTTGCGATTATCGTTCCGCGATGACGGCGATGGCTATATCGGCGATGAGAAGTTATGGGAAAAAGCGCAAAATTCGATTCGCGAGATGGCGGATAAATTTGGCATGAAATATGAGATTGGAATGGGCGAAGCGGCGATGTATGGTCCGAAGATGGACTTTATGGCGCGCGACGCGATGGGGCGTGAATGGCAACTTGCGACGGTGCAGCTCGATTATGCACAGCCAGAGCGATTTGCGTTGACTTATACAGATGAAAACGGGCAGGAAAAGCGTCCAGTTATGGTGCATTGCGCGCTGGTCGGGTCGTTGGAGCGCTTTATGTCGATTTATATTGAGCATACCGCTGGCAAATTCCCAGTTTGGTGTGCGCCAGAGCAACTTCGTGTTATTAAAGTCAAAGATGATAGCGAAGCAGTAAATGCGCTTTGTGATAAGATTAAGACTTTGGCAAATGAGCACGGCGTGCGAGTTGCGATTGACGACTCGAATAATTCCGTCGGCAAGAAAATTCGTAGTGCAGAGATGATGAAAGTGCCGTATTCTGTGGTTGTGGGCGATAAAGAGGCAGAAAATGGATTATTGCCATTGCGCATTCGCAATGATTTATTAGCTGATGATACATCCGATCGCGCCTATAAACCTGAACAACTAATTCAATCTATCGCCAATGAAGCACGCGGGCGAGTGAGTAAGTCGTCTTTATAAGCTATGTTGCCAGAAGAAGATTTATCTCAAAATGAAGCGCCGTTGATCGTGATTGTTGGTCCGACGACTAGTGGAAAAACTGGTTTGGCGATTTCATTGGCGCGCGAGTTTGGCGGTGAGATTATCTCTGCTGATAGTCGGGCGATTTATAAATATATGGACATTGGAACCGCTAAACCGACTGCTGATGAACAGAAATTGGCGCAACATTGGGGCATTGATTTGGTCGAGCCAGATGAAAAATTCACCGCGGCGGATTTTCAAAAATATGCGAACAATAAAATTAGTGAGATTCGCTCGCGTGGCAAGATTCCTTTTCTAGTTGGTGGCTCGGGATTATATGTTGACGGCGTGATTTACGATTACGAATTTGGTGATGTTGTTGATGAAAAAATGCGGGCAGAATTGGAAAAAATGTCGGTCGCTGAATTACAAAAATATTGTGAAGAACACAACATTTTATTACCTGAGAACAGTCAAAATAAGCGATATTTAATGCGTGCGATTGAGCGAAAAAACGTTGTAAAAAATAATAGGAAAAACGTGCGCAATAATACGATTGTCGTGGGACTGGAAGTTGAACGGAACGAACTTCGCCAGCGAATAGCTGATCGCGCCGAACAGATGTTCAATGGCGGGATTGAGCAGGAAACGAGTTTTCTGGCAGAGCGATATTCGTTTAATTTGGAGTCTATGAAATCCAACATTTACCCCATAGTGAACAAGATGACGAAAGGGGAGATTTCGCGCGACGAGGCGATTCAACTTCTTCAGACAGATGATTGGCATTTAGCGAAGAGACAAATGACGTGGTTTCGGCGTAATCCAGAGATAAAATGGCTATCGCGCAACGTGGCAGCGAAATATTTGGCTGATATTTTGCAAAACCATCAGAAATGAACACAAAATTTGCTCGTAGTTTACAGTTTGTGATACAATGTTAGTGGAGGTTAGAAATGATCGATGCATTATTTGGCTCGAAGACAAGAATAAAATTACTCAACCTGTTTCTTAATAATCCAGGTAGGGCGTTTTATGTGCGTGAGATTACGCGCGAAGTTGATGAGCAGATAAATAGTGTGCGTCGTGAGCTTGCAAATCTGATTACGGTCGGCATCATCAAGAGCGATACAGTTGACAATAAACTCTACTATGAGGCAGATACTGAATACAAATTTTATGTGCCTCTAAGAGAGATATTCACAAATTCGGATGCAGTGGCGAGCGATACAAAAGTTGAAGCTGACGTTTGGCTGAAAAAATTTGAAGCGCTGGGCGACGTGAGAGTTGTAATTTTTGCGGGTAAGCTGGTCTATGGATCGGCTAGTGAAGTTGACATTTTGATCATCGGTAATGATTTAAGCCAAATTAAGCTAAAAAACACTATCAAAGCGTTAGAGCGCGACAGCGGTGTGAGCTTGGATTATGCGACATTAAAATACGATGATTTTTATTATCGCCTGAGCGTGCATGACCAGTTCGTGACAGATATTTTATCCGCAAAACACACTGTCGTGTTGAATGAAAATGGTATATTAGTGGATTATGAAAAGGAAAATAAGGAGGCTAAGTAATGGAAATTGAATATAAGGGTGCAAATTGCGTCGTAATAAAAGATAAAAAAGTTTTAATAGTGGTAGATCCGACAGAAAATGTAAGCGTCAAAGAGACGCAAAATCCAGATGCTGTAATTTTGGCAACTCAAGATAAGTTTGCGCCGTCAAAAACGCCCGCCTTTGTTATTGATATGCCAGGAGAATATGAGCATAAAGATGTGTCGGTTCGGGGCATTCCAGTCCATACGCACATTGATAAAGACGGCAAAAATTCCACAATTTATCGCGTAGAGGCAGGTGAAATTCGCTTGGCTATCATCGGGCATACTGATGCGCCACTTAGCGATGACGATTTGGAGAATATCGGAATAGTTGACATTGTTATTTTGCCAGTTGGTGGCGGTGGCTATACCTTGGACTCGCGCGACGCGGCGACGATTGTGCGTCAGATTGCTCCAAAAATCGCGATTCCAACACATTACGCTGATGATAAGATTACTTATGACGTGCCGCAAGATGATGTTGAGTTGTTTGTTAAAGAGATGGGTGGTATATATGAGAAAATGCCATCGCTCAAAATTAAGAGTTCTGGGAATCTTCCAGAGGTGTTGACGATTTATGAATTAACTCGCACGGCGTAGTTTTTGGGTGGGAAGGAGAATTTTTATGT
>JAISHL010000073.1 GCA_031262565.1 Candidatus Nomurabacteria bacterium
TTGGACGAACCGCCCGCTTTAACATGTGACATTATTACTCCTTCTTTTGCTCAGTTTTCTGAATTTTAACATCAAAAACAAAAAACTTGAATTTACTCGGAGTCGATTATACACTATTATGATTTTTTTCGCAAGACCAAAAGTTCGCGACCAACAACCTGATTCTCGCGGTGATAAATTAGCGGTTCTCGGTTCGCAGAATAAAATATTTGTTCAAAACCGATTTGGCTCAAATTGTCAATGAGCTTAAGATGAATTGTGCGATTTTTTACAAACCAACAGGGAACGGCGACGCAAATTCCAGCATCAGATTTAACTTGTTGAGATAGATTTTTCAAGAATTTTGTCAAAATCAGGTCGCAGTTTGCGATATTTTCGCGCAGATTCGCTTCATCGGGTGCGGAGGCGTAAGGGCGACCGAGATAAGTTTCGGTGGCGACAAAGTTAAGCGGTTGTTGCCAAGTGAAATTTGTTGCGTCGCCAACCGTCAAATTTTGCGTAAAATCTATGCGGTGAGTTTGTTTGAGCCACGCTAAATTCTGATCCGAATATTCAATCATGCGCGATTCGAGATCAGTGCCGTAAACATTCAGCCCCATTAGCGATGCCTCTTGCAAAACTACCCCAGTTCCGCAAAATGGATCGAGCAGAATCTTGTCATTCAAAGCGGCTGATTTTGTCGTGAGATTTATCATGGTTTGGGCGAGTTTTGGCGGCAACATGCCGACTCGCGCGTCGCGTTTCGGTCGGGAGCGGTCGCGAAAAGTATATGCGTCAATATCTTGCACAAAAATCGTGCGTCCCACTAGAATCTTACCGTCGCCAGTGGAAACAAAAATCAATTCAGTTTTTTTGATATTTTCGCCAGCGAGATTATTATGAAACACGGTCGCAGAATTTAGCGCGTTGTCGGAGCTGGGGATTAGGCGAACGGAGTTTTTGGTGCGCAGAATATTTTTTAATTCCAACCCGAGTTTGGTTGAATTGAAATTAGCTGACTTTTTGCCGTAAATTGAAATGCCGAGCGTGATTTTTCCGTCAACTTCGCCGAATTTTTCTGTGGCAATTTTTGTTAGATTTGCTCGGGAGAAGTCAGAAATCTCCGCAAAGACCTCGGCGCATTTAATAATAGAACCGAGGCGAGAGAGCTTTTTCTTATTAACATTTTTGAAAAAATTGTCGTTCGGCTGGTTTTGATCAGAATTTTGGTCAACCACGGCGATCTCTGGCGCAATCAAACTGGCGCGACCATCTGAAACAGCGTTGAGCTCGGCAAGACCGATCTCTGGTTGACGACCGAGGACGAATAATAACATGAGGATATTGTAACATAAATTGGAGTTTTTAGTGCGGAGTGGATTTGCGCGAGAAAAGATTGGTGCAGGTGTGTTAAAATGGTTACGTGAATAACGCGATTCAACCTGAATTTTCCGTCAGCGAAGCAGTGGCGGTTTTTAATCAGATTTTTGAGACCGCCACGCCGATAATTACAGTGGTGGGCGAGGTGGCGAATTTTAAGATTAGTCAGGGAAAGTGGGCGTTTTTTGATTTGAAAGACACGGAGAGTTCAGTTGGATGTTTTATGTCGGTGTTTAATTTGCGAATTGGGTTGGAAAATGGTATGCGTGTGATGGTGTCGGCGCGACCGCAGATTACGAAGTGGGGAAAATTTTCGCTGACGATTCAAGCGATTAAACCTGTTGGCGAGGGGGCGATTCAGCGGGCATTTGAGATTTTGCGCGCGAAGTTGGACTCGGAGGGTTTATTTGCGTCCGAACGCAAACGACGGCTGTCAGCAATTCCAGAACATATTGGCGTTATCTCGTCAACTGGTGCAGCTGGTTATGCGGATTTTATTAAAATTTTAGACGAGCGTTTTGGCGGATTGAAAATTGACGTGGCAAATGTGCAAGTTCAGGGCGAGGCGGCTCCGCGACAGATTATGGCGGCGTTGAAATATTTCAACGAGAGTTTGAATCCGCCTGAGGTGATAGCGATTTTGCGTGGTGGTGGTTCGCGTGATGATCTGATTGCGTTTGATGACGAAGCCTTGGTTCGGGCGATTGCGTCGTCGCGAATTCCGATTATCACTGGTATTGGTCACGAGATTGATACGACCTTGGCGGATTTAGCGGCGGACGTGCGAGCGGCAACGCCATCGAACGCGGCGCAAATTTTAGTTCCAGATAAACGCGAGATCGTTGCGGATTTGGATGGTCGACTGAAACGATTGATTTTACAGTCGTCGAGTGCGATAAGCTCCGCGGAAAAATATGTAAATGACGATATTTTGACGATGACGCGCGAGTTAGATCAGATTGTTAGCGATTTAGAAATGCGGTCAAAATATTTGAATAAAACATTAAGACAGCTGAACCCGCGGACAATTTTGAATCGAGGTTACGCGATTTTGCGTTATGAAAATGGAAAAATCGTGCGCGATCGAGCGGAAAAAGGTGAAATTTTGACAGTGGAAACGAATAAAATTATAATTGAAACGGAGGTAAAAAATGTCCACAACAAATAAAAGTTTGAAGGAATTATTGGCGGAATTTGACGAGCTGGTGGCGTGGTTTGACGGCGACGATTTAGACGTTGACATGGCGATCGCGAAGTTTGAAGAGGGGAATAAATTGAGCGAAGAGATCAAGAAAAAGTTGAACGAGGCGAAAAATAAAATTGAAGTCGTCAAGGCGAAATTTGATATTCCGAGTGGTGCGGCCTCTGATCTGGACGCGACGGAAGATTTTGACGATGAAGAAAATGTGGAAGACGATTAGATGACGGTTTTTTGGGCGATTTGTCTGGCGATTATTGTAGTGGTCGGGATTGGCGTGCTGTGCGGTGGTGCGCCGTTTGTGCCGACTCGCAAAAAATGGATCAACGACGCGCTGGATTTGGCAAAAATAAAGCCCGACGATGTGATTGTTGATCTTGGTTCGGGCAACGGCGAAGTTCTGAAAATGGCGATTAAGTGCGGTGCGAAACGGGCGGTTGGTTATGAGGTAAATCCGTTTTTGGTTTGGTGGTCGCGCGTGCGGTTACGAAAATTTGACGACAAGATTGAGGTTAAAAATTCTGACTTTTTCCGCACAAATTTGCCGTCCGACACGACGATAATTTATCTTTTTCAAGTTGACAAAGTTCTAAGAAAAATACCAGATTTTTTAATGCAGCAAAAGTCAAAATTGCAAACGAAAAAATTGCGCGTCATTGTGTTTGGTTTTCAAATTCCCGACAAAAAACCGATTCGCGAGCAAAATGGCATGAAAATCTACGAATTTTGAAAAA
>JAISHL010000004.1 GCA_031262565.1 Candidatus Nomurabacteria bacterium
AGCTAAGATTCACGCTCGTTCAACTGGTCCATACACAATGCTTACCCAGCAGCCACTTGGCGGAAAAGCGCAGAACGGTGGTCAGCGATTCGGAGAAATGGAAGTTTGGGCGCTGGAAGCTTATGGCGCAGCGACCACTTTGCAGGAAATGTTGACAATTAAATCTGACGATGTTAAAGGTCGCGCAAAGGCTTACGAATCTATTATCAAGAGCGCACAAATCGAAGGTCCAGATGTGCCAGAAGGTTTCAAGGTTTTGGTCAAGGAGCTTCAAGGTTTGGGCTTGCGCGTTGATATGGTTCGCAATGATGAGCTGGAAGACGCGGAAAACTTGGTTGTTGAAAAAGGCACTGGTGGTAAAATTGAAGCAACTGATAGTTTGAGCGAAGAAATTGCTGATCTATCTGGTGAAATGGTTGGCGACGAAGCTGATGAAGATGGCGCAATTGACCTCGGCGAGGGTGCGCATATTGCCGAAACTGATGAAACAGGTTTTGCGTCTGAGGTTTCAGACTACGACAGTTCTGATGATACATTGACAGTTGAAGAAGAAATGAGCGGCGTGAATGACGATGATGAAAATCAGGATTTTGCTGCTGAATTAAATGAATAGGAGGAAGCATAATGTCAAAATACGATGACAAAGCAATCGCTGACTTTGACGCCGTTCGCTTGGCGGTTGCGTCGGCTGACGACGTTTTGGCGTGGTCTTATGGTGAGGTTTTGAAGCCAGAAACCATCAACTATCGCACCCAAAAACCAGAGCGCGACGGTTTGTTCTGTGAAAAAATCTTTGGACCAGTCAAAGATATTAACCCGCACGACGCGAAGCTGAAAGGCGTTCGTTCTCGCGAGGCTGCTGTTGATAAAAATGGCGACTTGGTCACAAAGAGTAGTTCGCGTCGCGAGCGCATGGGGCATATCAAATTGGCTACCCCTGTTGCGCATATTTGGTTTATGCGTGGCGTGCCAAGTGCAATGTCGCTGTTGCTTGATTTGACGGTGAAAAATTTGGAACGTATCGCCTACTTCCAATCTTATGTGATTTTGTCGGTTGATAACGAAAGAATTGATCAGATGAAAGCAGATAACGAAGCAGAATTTGAGGCTGGTCGTGCGGCGATTAAAATGCGCTACAATGAAGCGGCTGGCATGACGGCGGACGGCGCAGCTGAATCTGATAACACGGTTGATATTAAGGCTTTGTCGGCGGAAATGAATCACGAGCTTGAAGATTTGACCGAAAGTTATAATGAGAAAAAGCGAATTTTGGAGAGCTTGAATAAGTCGGCGTTGATTAGCGAAAATGCTTACCGTAACTTGCCAGAAGAATATGAAGAATTGGTTGAAGTTGGTATGGGCGGCGACGCTATTCATCGCTTGCTATCAGAGATAGATTTGCCAAAATTGATCGCTGAACTTGCCGAAGAAGCTGAGGGTAAAAAAGGTCAATCCAAAAAGCGCATTCAGAAGCGTCTCAAAATGCTTGAAGGTATGAACGCGGCTGGTGTAAAACCAGAATCAATGTGCATGACGGTGTTACCTGTTATTCCTCCTGATTTGCGCCCAATGGTTCAATTGACTGGTGGTCGTTTTGCAACATCAGATTTGAACGATTTGTATCGTCGAGTTATTAACCGCAATAATCGCTTGAAGAAATTGGCAGAATTGAACGCGCCAGAAGTGATTACGCGAAACGAAATGCGTATGTTGCAAGAGGCGGTTGACGCTTTGATCGACAACTCCGCAACTCGTGGCACGCGCGCTGCTCAGTCTACGGGCAACCGACGACGCTTGAAGTCATTGTCGGATCTCTTGAAAGGCAAACAAGGTCGTTTCCGTCAGAATCTTCTCGGTAAACGTGTTGACTACTCTGGTCGCTCGGTTATCGTATCTGGTCCAGATCTAAAACTTAATGAATGTGGTTTGCCAAAAACAATGGCAATGGAGCTATTTAAGCCTTTTGTGCTGGCGAAACTTTTGGAGTGGGAACAGGCGCATAATATTCGCACTGCAACTCGCTTGATTGAGGCTGGCGACCCAATAATTTGGGACGCGCTCGATGAAGTAATTCAGGGTAAATATGTGCTTTTGAACCGCGCTCCTACTTTGCACCGTTTGTCAATTCAGGCGTTTCAGCCAAGATTGATTGAGGGTCAGGCGATTCAGTTGCCGCCGCTAGTGACCTCTGGATTCAATGCGGACTTTGACGGCGACCAAATGGCTGTTCACTTGCCACTTTCGGATGAGGCGCAGGCTGAGGCTCGCGACTTGATGTCGGCAGCAAATAACCTTTTGAAGCCAGCTGATGGCTCGCCAGTTCTTTCAATCTATCAGGATATCGTGCTTGGTTGTTACTATTTGACTTACGACAAGCCGTCCGCACAGTTGAAAGAGGGTGAAAAAGCGAAAGCTTTTGTTGATGTTGCGGAGGCGACTTTGGCAAAAGATGCTGGCGAAATTGAATATCAGACTCCAATTTTGATCAAGTTCCGTGGCGAAATGCGCGAAACAACTTTGGGTCGTATATTATTCAACGAAGTTTTGCCAGAAGACTTCCCATTTGTTAACGAAGTTTTGAATAAAAAAGCGGTTAGCCGCGTTTTGGCTCGAATCTTCAATAATTATGGCGCAGAAATCACCGCTCGCACATCTGATGCGATTAAGGATTTGGCGCTTGAACATGCCACTCAATCGGCTTTGTCGGTGGGCATGGAAGATTATAAGGGCTTGAAGAACTGGGATGAGATTTTGAGCGAAGGTGATGCAAAAGTTTCCGCAATCGCTAAGGATTTTGACGAAGGTTTGATCACCGAAGATGAGCGCTATAATCTTGTTATGAAGACTTGGCGCGACATTGACAAACGCATTACGGACGAAGTTAAGGAAAGCTTGGTTGGCGTTGACTCGTCGTCTGCAATTCTTGCTAACTCTGGCGCGCGCGGTTCGGTTGACAACATTAAACAAGCCGCAGCGATGATCGGTATTCAGGTGGACGCACTTGGTCGCGCAATCGAGTTGCCAGTTCGCCACAGCTATAAGTTTGGTATGACGCCACTTGAAGCCTTCGTAGTGACGCGTGGTTCGCGTTTCGCTGAGGTCTCCAAGGCGCTTAAAACTGCCGACTCTGGTTATTTGACTCGTCGTTTGGTTGACGTGGCGCAAGATGTGTTCACGATCGCCGATGACGCCGCCGAAACAGAAGATCCAGGCTTTACAGTTTATCGTCGCGAATCAGAAGAGACAATGATTTTGTTCTCTGACCGTATTGCTGGTCGCTATGCGGCGGCTGATGTGGCAAATTACGTCAAGAAGGGTGATCTGATTACATTAGCTATTGCCGATCAGATTCAGAATGATGAAGTAATTACAGAAGTAAAAATTCTCTCTGCCCTTTCAACGCCTGAGCTTAACGGTATTCCGCAGAAGTCTTACGGTATTGATATGTCCACTGGATTCTTGGTTAGCGCGGCTGAACCTGTCGGTGTTATCGCGGCGCAGTCCGTTGGTGAACCAGGCACGCAGTTGACGCTTGACACGAAACACCAAGTCGCAGGCGGAACTGGCACAAGTCAAGGTTTGGCTCGTGTTGATGAGCTTTTGGAAGTTCGCACGCCAAAGGGTGAGGCTATCTTGTCGGAAACCGCTGGTATGGTTACGATTGAAGAGAAAGATGAAAAATATGTCATCAGTATCGTTCCGACCGAAAGCGACAAGCAAGCTAATGAATCTGTATCTAATAAGCGTTATGAAATTCCATCATACCGTCAGTTGACTATCGAAAACGGCGATCATGTGGTTATTGGCGATCGCTTGACGACTGGTTCTATCAACTTGCAACAGTCATTGCATTTGCGTGGCGTATCAGAGACAGAACGCTATATTATCAACGAAATCTTGCGCATTTATGCGGCTCAGGGTCAGGCAATTTCGCCAAAACACCTTGAAATCGTTGTGCGTCAGATGTTCAGTCGCGTTCAGATTGATGAGTCTGGCGATAGCTCGTTTATCGCTGGCGACATCGTATCGCGCGCTTTGGCGGTTCATACCAATAAGCAACTTGAAGCCGAAGGTAAAGAGCCTGCTCAATTTACGCAACTCTTGCTCGGTATCACGAAAGTTTCGATTTATAGCGACTCGTTCTTGTCGGCTGCCTCATTCCAAGATACAACTCGTGTCTTGATTAGCGCTGCAACATCTGGTCGTGTCGACCACTTGTATGGTTTGAAAGAGAACGTTATCTTGGGCCGCAAGATTCCTGTTGGAACTGGCGCAATGTCAGAGGAAGAATTTGCGGAAGAGCAATTTGGTGATCCGCTCGACACCGAGAATCAGATGGATTTAGCTGAATAATCGGTTAAATCCCCTGAAACGCAAAAAGCAATTCCCGTCAATATAAGGCGGGAATCTTTTGTATTCTGCCGAAATGCTCCGTGAAAGATTTTATAATAACATAAAACGCTTATACTTGCAAAACAGAGAGAGAGAGATGCTATTATGGGAGTGAGAAAGGAGTAGAATATGTTGAGATGCAATAACGAAGGTTGTCCAAAAAATGCCCAGAATGGTTTTTGTGGCGATGAAGCTAGCAAGATAGTTGATCGTATAACTAGCGCTGACGAGCGAAGCAATGCTGATGAAATGGCATACGTTTGTTTAAATTCTTTAGATAGTGTTTATCCAAATTTAGCTGAGTTCATTAACGATCTTCATAGTGATTTACCAGAAGTCGAAGAATAATTTTTGACAGATTTTTGTCATTCTGAACTTGTTTCAGAATCTAGTGATTAATCTTAATTAAATTAAAAAAGCAGGTTTAATCGCCTGCTTTTCGTTTTACCTCTTACTCAAAACTACTTGCTATTCAACTCTGCTAGCTTTTGTAAAGTTTTATCGGAGATGAGTTTCTGCTCGATGCGTGATTTTGCTTCGTCATTAGCGAACTGAGATTTAATCTTTGGATCGTTATATTGCGCCAAAAGTTCAGCTTGCTTTGCTTCGATCTCTTCAGTGCTCGCCGAAATTTTCCATTCATCAACGAGTTGCGCCAAAACCATCGAGCGACGCACCATTTTTTCAGAGGCTGGTTTTAATTCTTTTTCAATCCACTCCTCTTTCGTCTTGAACTTATTCATCTCTAAATATTGATCAAGCGATACGCCCTGATACATCAAATTCGCGGTAAAATTGCGCTCCGACGCTTCAAGTTGGTCGTTAATTAAAATCTCTGGCACGGTCACTTTGGATTTTTCCGCCAGCTCGTCCAATAAATCATCCTCGAACTTTTTCTGAGTTTCCTGCTCGGCACGCGCGGTCAATTCGCTCTTAATGTCCTTTTTCAAGTCGTCTAACTTTTTGAACTCTGGGGAAATTTTAGCGGCAAATTTATCATCCAGCTCTGGTAATTTAACTTCGTTAACTTTTTTCAAGACAATCTTGAAAATCACGTCCTTACCCGCCAAATCTTTTGCGCCGTAATCTTTAGGAAAAGTCAGCGGAATGTCAAACTCGTCGCCAGCTTTATGTCCGATAATCGCGTCTTCAAAGCCAGGGATAAACGATTTTGAGCCGAGCGTTAGCGGATAATCAGTCGCTTTCCCGCCGTCAAACTCCACGCCATCTTTTAATCCCGTGAAATCAATGATCGCTTCGTCACCATCTTTTGCTTCGCGTTTGGCTTCAGCTTTCTCTTTGTCGTTCTTTTGCAAACGCTCCAAGACATCATTGATTTCTTTGTCGCCAATCTCAACCTTTTCTTTTTTGGCTTTCAACTTCGCTGGATCGGCAAGTTTAATTTGCGGAACAATCTCGATGACGGCAGTAAATTCCAAGACTTGCGCAGGCACAAATTTTGTAACTGAGATGTCTGGACGATCGAGCAATCGCAATTTTTCGGCTTGAATCAGTTCAATCAACGCCGTATTTACCGCATTGTTAACCGCTTCGTCGGCAAGTTTGACTGGGTCGATATGCTTCGTCGCGACTTCCAAAGGCACGTGACCAGCGCGAAAACCGGCAACTTTAACGTCGCGCGCCAATTTTTTCGTGGCTGCGTCGTGATGCTTTTTGACTTCCTCTTCATTTAATTCAACTTTGTATTCGATCTTGCTCTCTGATAAATCTTTTCTGGTATGTTTCATAGTATAACAATTTTATCAGATATCGCGACGACTGTAAACTTGACTTATTGCGTAAAGTAGTGTATAATACATGGTATGTCTAAGAATAAATATTCTGCAATATATCGTTCTATTGGTGTCGCGCCTCCTCAGAATCTATGCTGGCGTGTTTGCGACGGTTATGCTCCTATGTTTATTGACAACGAGCTAGGCTATGTATCATATAGAATGAATCCAATTTGTCGACGCTCCTGTAAGTGTCCTCAGTCTAGCGACGAGCGCTCAATTCCAGGATCGTTCACGGCATTGATGATGGCTGCCAACCAAGAAAAAACACCAGATACTTTTCTCTTTACAATGAACTCGGCTATTGCGGTAGCTGACGCAGTGCGCGGCTACTATGAAACCTTGCGCCAGCCTACTCCGAACCTATGTCCAATTCGTGGTGCGGGTAATTTTCGCAAGTATAAAGATGTCTTATCGAGCGAAGAGTCGATTGACAAAAATATTCGTGACAAAAATGTAGTTGTCGTTGATCAATATGTTGCTTCGTGCGGAACGCTATATAATGCGCGAAATTTAGCATTTGATTATGGGGCTAAAGCTGTATTGTCAAACTGTGAGACGCGTTGGTATCATCAAGGAAGTTATAAGGGTTGGGAGGATAAGGCGGCAGATGAGGAAACTTATGATGCCGACAAAAATCCAGAACTGATTCAAATGACCAGTATATACAAAGATTTTATGTATGGCATGGGCGTATTAGCTGCGAAATTTTTATCAGATCCAGAAAATCGCGCATGGTTGAAGCCATATATAGAAAATTTGCCATCTTGGAACTTGTGTTGGACTGAGCGCTATTCAACGGATGAATACAGTGATCAAGATGAATTACTTGGTCTTCTGAGAGATTAAGATTGATAGTGGTTGTTGCTCGCCAGTTGTTAGATTCTTCAATATAATCTCGCCCGATTCAATCTCTGTTTCGCCAATGAATGCCACAAATTGAATATTGGCTTTGGCGGCAGCTTTGATCTTTTTATCAGTTTTGCGATCTGTAAAATCAATCGCCACATTAAACTTCTGCTCGCGCAAGTTATTTGCCACATCAGTTACATCAATATCGCCCATCGGGATTATCATCACGTCGGTCGCAGGTTTTAGTTCTGGAATTAAATCGTGTCCACGCAAAAACTCGATTGTCGTCGTTTCGCCAATTCCCGCTCCCACCACAGGCAGTGGTTCAACACCGAACAAGCTAATCAGCCCATCATAGCGACCACCACCGAACATTGCGCGTCGGTTGTCGGGATTTTGATCAAATACTTCAAAGACTGTTCCCGTGTAATAATCAAATCCGCGCATTAACGTCGGATCAAATACGGCAGAAGAAATGCCAGATTTTTCCAACTTCTCAAATAGTTCTTTCAGCTCGTCAATCGGCGCATTTTCGGGCATGTTTTTGATAAATTCGTCCAAACTTTTCGCCTCAATGATTTTATTTATTTTCTTAATAATATTTTTGCTATCCTTAATGTCATTTTTATCATATTGAATACCAATATTGTCATCCTGAACTCGTTTCAGGATCTCTGCACTCTCTTTACTGGATTCTGAAACAAGTTCAGAATGACAAGCAGAATCGAGTTGAGATTGACTATTTGCAACAATCTCCGCAACCTCCGTTTCAAATTCTTCCACGGAGATTTTTTCGCGTCGATCAAACAATTTAATCATCGCGCCAGCCTGATTCTCATCAAGCTCCAAATATTTTCGCATGACAAAATCCGTCAAACGGCGGTCGTTTACGCGAATTTTAAACATCGCCTCGTCAGCTCCGAGTTTGCGCATAATCTTGTCGCTCATCGTGATGATTTCCGCATCTGCCGCCACGCCGTCCACGCCAAACAAATCCATATTAAACTGCCAAAATTCGCGCTCGCGTCCCTTTTGCGGGCGCTCATATCGCATAAAATTGGAAATTGAAAACAGGCGTGCGGGCATCGGCATTTCTTGACGACGTGCGGCAACCATGCGCGAGATTGACGGTGTCATCTCTGGTCGTATTGCAACCGTGCGATCACCGCGATCTGTAAATGTATAAGTTTGATCGTTAACGATCTCTTGTCCAGATTTTGCCGCATAAATTTCCAGCGATTCAAGCAGTGGTGCGTCGTATTCTTCGTAGCCAAAACTCTCCGCGACCGTCCGCCACGTATTAAAAATGTAATTTCGCAGGCGCATATCCTCTGGATAAATGTCGCGCGTGCCTTTATAACTTTGTAAACTTAAACTCATGATTTTTCTCCTTCCTTACATTTTAACATATTTAGCAATAGTTTGACGGCTGTTCTAGGTGATTTGGCGATGAAAAATTTAGCCGTCCGTCGTTCATCTAAAAAATCCAATTCTGCCACGCGATCCGTCCAACCGCCAAATCCCGTAACCAGAACTACTGGTTTACTCATACGATAAGCGACACAAAGCTCTTGTAATGTTCCCGCGCCGCCACCGATTGATATGATTCCATCCGACATTCCGACTAACTGCGATGGTCCACGAAAAGCCGAATCCCCAGTGATAACTTCGATGTCGACAAAGTCGTTTGATTCGCCTCGCCCCAATCCTGCAATCTCCGCGGCGACGATACCGCCAGCCGATTTTGCCCCGCGGCCGACTGCTTCCATGACACCGCCCTTACCCCCGTTAATAACGATCGCGCTATTTTTAGCAAGCTCTCGTCCGATTTCTTCCGCCGCAGTAAACATTTTGATGTTTGGTTTATCAAAATTATATTCCTCAGTTCCCGCTGACCCTATCACACCGATTTGCAATTTTTTACGCATCATTTTTCTCCATTCTGAATTAAGTTACGCATTTCCTCTGCCGATTTATCAAAGTATCGTTCTAACAAAGTGTCCAGAACACCCGTTTTATTAGCCATTAACGCATCCAGCGAATTCAGTGGCGTTTTTTCGCCGTTTTTGTTTGCATAAATCACTGCCGCGCGAATATCATTCAAGCCGATTTGCTTACGCGTGCGCTTGCTCTGGTATAATAATCCGATCAGGGCAGTCTCGGTCGGATTACCGTCAATCGCCAATTTATTTTTTACTTCACTGAGGGTTTTCCCTGTTACTGCAACGTCGTCAATCAAGATTGGGCGCGATATAGTTAGTTCAGGTTCGCCAACTGTCAAGATACTTTTTAGCCGATTACGATTCCAGTCAGTCGTCGTGACAGAGATAATCGGTGTATCTGATTGAATCATTTGCGCAAATCGCCCGCCGCTACCGCCGACACCGATTAGTCGCGTTAATTCGTCTGGTGCGATTTGTTCGATTAGCTTTCGCGCGACTAATCCCATATCAGCACAGATGAACTGACCTCCCGCTAAAATTCGCCAATTCTTCAATTTGCCCCACAAAATCCGCACTGGGCGGTGTTTCGGTTAAAATCACGTTGCTATTATCCGAAAAACACATTTGCACTGCTCCGTTTTTGCTCATCAAGCAATCGTTAAATTCACGCGTGTTTTTAATATTTTCCATAAAATTCTCCTTAAACTTAGTTGATTTTACGCTGGTATTGTAATTATTTTCCTGCGTTTCGTTTTCTAAAAAAACTTAAAAGCGCCGAGTGACTGGCGCTTGTTTTTATCTTAGAGAATCACAAAACTGCCAGTCAGCTCGGCAAAACATGGGCGTGAGTTCGTGAAAATGAAATCATAATTAGAATAATAACACAGTTTTTTATAAAACGCAAATGGATAACTGTTTTTATTAAAATTCTACATACTCTATGCTAAAAATCAAACAACGCCCATCTCTGAGCGCCGTTTAACTAAAACACTAAGTTACATTCGCTTAGCTGTTTTCTTTCGCACTAATACTACCGCGCCAATTATCGCACCCAAAGCTATTATCGCCGAAATCAAGATCTTTGATTCTACTGCCATGGATCCGAATAATCCTGTCGCCGGTGCGTCTAGTATTGGATCGCTAGCTAAGTTTAGCTTGGTTGTCGAGATCACGATACCCGAAAACTTCACATCTTTAAGTTCGTAATTTCCCTCCGCGTCGGCGATAAATTCTTTGAGGAGAGTTACATAGCCCTCGTCATCGTAATGATATGCGTAGTATTTTTTGCCAGCTTCGAGGTTTGCAAGATTAACAGTTCCAGTTCCATGTCCGTTTGCGGTGATTAAGATTGCACTATCCTCAATATCTGCAAACCATACTGGAACTAAGCTGCGCAAATTTTCCGACAAGACCGTTGATTTTACTAATAGTAATTCGCCGCCTTCCGTTTTTACATCTGAATCGATTGGCGTTGCTTTGATAAATTTACTTACGTCGCTTGAAAATGTCCCGCCAGTAATAAATCCTTCGGAGAATTGTTCAAGAAAATCCTCGGTGGTTACTATTGCGTCTAATCCCTTTGCGCTAGTGAAAGTTCCGCCACTGATTAAAACATTTGTCATTGCCGTTCCCTCGCAGCCGTATCCGAAAATCGCATAGCCGTTATCGCTAGTAAATGTTCCACCGCTAATTGTTAGGTCGATATTTCCTGTATAGGCTGGCATATCTGATTCAACTTGAATCGCCGCACCTGTCGCCTCAATTCCAGTTAGGCTACAAACGCTACCTGCTTTCGGTCCTGTTGCTTTAAATGTTCCACCGTTGATTGTCCATTTTCCAGCTTTCATGCCAATAGCCGACTCAACGCCAGTAATAATCGCACCCGAGTCGATTGTCCAATCCGCATAACCCTCTGCAAAAATTGGCACGCCAGTCGCGCTAATATTTGCCGTTTCGCCGATCGCAATTGTTATTGGATTTTCTATATTGTGAATTGTTCCGTTCGTGTAAACTCCCGCGCCCGTATTTCCCTCTTGGTCATTTAATCCAATGATCGTTCCATTTATAGTGATATTTACGCCATAAGCTACGCCACAATGATCGCCACTACAACTAGGATCGGTTTTTGATGAAACTTTAACACCAGCCCAACCTTGAAGTGTTACGCCATCATCGACTACTAATGACGAGTAATTTTGAGCTTCTGAACTATCAGAGCCTTTGAGTTGTATCACGCTGTCGTCTGGCGCGGTTTCGACCAAACTGCCTCTGCCAGTCAATACTAAATGTCCACCATCTATACTAAAGAATTTATCGGGCTTTGTGAGCGTATATCCATTCAAATCAATTGTCAGACTATATTCGCTCATTATAGTGATATAATCACTGCCAGTAAGAGCAATATCATTACTGAGCGTAATTGTGTCGTCATCTGGACCAGCGTCAGCCTCTGCGATCGCATTCATAAAATCGTCAGCATTACCGACGGTTGCATCAATTGCATTCGCTGGGTCCGCCTTGAATCCGACAATCAAAGCCACACCCAAAGCTAACGTTAACCCTAAAATTTTTTTAATTTTCATCCCCATTCACCCCTTCCCTTTAATTGTTGTAAACACAACCATGATACCATACATTTTGTTTGCGTCAAACATTTTTTTCAACAATTTTCGGACGCTTTTTGACGATTTAATGCGACTATAAAATCTTAGACTGCGACGAGTTTTTTACTCTGTCTGCGACTGATAACTTTTTGTAAAATAATGGCGGCGCTTACGCAAATTGCAGCGATAATCACCAAGAATATAATCGCGCGCCCAGAAATCACGTCGAGCTTGACGAAATCAGTAAACCAGCGTCCGAGAATATACGCCGACAGATAGAACCCGATCATTGAAGTCGTGAACAAAAACGCGCGAAGCTTACTGAATGGCAGACAAGCCTTGAAAACGCCAATCAGCGTGATCGTGCCGAGCGTGTAATACATCAGTGTGGTTGTTTCCATATTGCCCCAGCCTTGAACTGTTGTCCAGATATAAATTGCCACCAAGCTCAATGTGACCATAATTGACTGAGGTAGAGCTTTTAGGAGTGAGCTTTTGAGGAATGTTTTAATAATTGGTCGCTTGTCGCCTTCAAATGAGATGAAGAACGTCGGATAACCTTCAAGCACCTGATCGATCACGGTAATTTGTATGGCGATAAATGGAAAGACGACAGGATGACCAGTGATCGCGCTAAGCGCGCAAAGCGTCGCCACAAAGAACGAATACATGGTTTTAATGAAGAAGATTGACGAAACGCGGAACATATTATTAACAACTCGTCGCCCCTCAAAAAGCACGTCAGGCAGTTCGGTAAAATTCGATTCTAAAAGCACGATATTGCCAATTTGCTTAGTCGCCGAATCGCCCTCTGCCATAACGATTGACAGATCAGATTCACGGAGTGCTAAAATATCGTTCACGCCGTCGCCAGTCATTGCCACTGTTTTGCCAAGAGCTTTTAATTCTCGAACGATAACGCGCTTCTGATACGGACTGACGCGCCCAAAAATCGCAGTATCAGGCACGACGGCGCGCAATTCATCATCATTCAAGCCCGAAACGTCCAAATATTTTTTATAATTTTCAAAGCCTGCTCGCTCGGCGATCTTTGACACGGTCATCGGATTGTCGCCAGAGATCACGCGCGTTTCAACTCCCTGCTCACGCAGATAATCAAGCGTTTCTTTTGCGCCTTTTCGGATGCTATCTTCGAGGTTAATCATTGCCAGCGGTCGCACTCCTGTCAGGTCTTTTTTACTTGTTATGTCGTGCTTATCGGAAATTCCTAGTCCCAGCACACGCAAGCCTTTTTTCTGCTGTTTAATAATTTCCTCTGGAACTTGCTCAAAAATTCGCTCTGGCGCGCCAAGAACAATCATGCCAACGCCGTCCAAATGCACCGCGCCCCATTTGCGATCAGATGAAAACGGAATAGATTTGTCCGAATTATAATTCTTGTTTATCTCAAAAAAAGTCTTCAACGCTTCGTTTGTTGAATTATTGTCAGTGGTATTGCCGAGATAACTCCCCATGATTTCGGTGATATATTTTTTCGGATAGCTCGAATCTAACATCTCAAAATCTCGCACGCGCAGTTTGCCGTCAGTTAGTGTGCCAGTTTTATCAAGACAAATCATATCAATGTGTGCCATCGTTTCAACCGAATAAATCTCTTGAACCAAGACTTTTTTGCGCCCCAGCTTAAACACCGCGGTAATCAGTGCGATAATCGTCAAGATCGCTAAGCCCTTTGGAAGCATGCCAATAAGTGCAGCCGCCGTTGATACGACAGAATTTTTCAAGCCGTCCTGACGCATGAGAAGCGCCTCTAAGAGCAAAATCAATCCCAAAGGCAAGATAACTCGGCTTGTAAAACGGGAGATTACATTGATTGACCCCAGAATCTCGGAGTGAATCGGTTTGTGAGTTTTTGCCTCAATTGTGAGTTTTGTAACGTAATTGTCAGCGCCGACATGTTTGACTTCGGCGTAACACTGTCCGCTCGTCACATAGCTTCCCGATAACAACTCGCCACCGCGTTTTTTTACGATCAGATCTGGCTCGCCCGTTAAAAGCGCCTCGTTTACTTCAATTGAGCCCTGCAAAATCGTTGAGTCGGCAGGAATTTGATCGCCAGCCACAAGTTTCAAAATGTCGCCAAGAACCACCGTGTCAGGATCAATGTGCTCCTCATTGCTATCGCGGACGACTTTAACTTTGTTTTTATTGAGCAGAGTCAATTTTTCCACGATATTTCGCGCGCGCAATTCAACGACAATTCCAGAGGCGGTTCCGACCATAACGAAGACCATAAACAACGCGTTCGTGTATGATCCAACCAAAATCAACGCCGTCGCAATCAATGCATTAAGTAGCCAGAAAATGTTAAAAATATTATCAGCGATAATTCGCCAAACGGTTTTTTCAGATTTTACATCATAAAAATTAACTTTACCCTCTAATGTTAGCGCTTGAACCTCGCCCTGCGTCAAGCCAGCTGGAATTTTTTCATTCATAACTTGAATATTTTAGCATACATTGCGTGACTTTTGCGGCGAAAACAAAAATCCCTCGCGAATTTGCAAGGGATAAAATAGTTTTTTTGAGATACTATTTTTCTGAAGCGCGCTGGCGAGCGATCATCCAAGCGATTACGCTTGCGAAACCAATTGCCGAGATTGCGCCAAGAATTGTAACATCTACTACGCTCTCAGCTTTCACTGTGTCGCCACCAAGACCTGTTGAAGGTGCTGCGATTGTAGTTTCTTCGTCGTCGGTGATTGCTGGGGTTAGAGGTAAAACGACATTGTTATTGTTGCCAGTATTCAAAGTGCTTTCATCTACCCAAGTTCCGTTATCTAATACATAAGTAGTAGTACCAACAATGATTTCGTCAGCAACGATTTTGCCCTTTAATGCATCAAAGTCAGTAGTATTGTTCATTGTGACAGTTTTTGCATTAAGCGAGAAGTTATCCAAGTAAGCGATCGCGCCGCCAGGAAGATTTGCGCTGATATTTACATTGCTAAGATCTACGTTTTCAGCTTCTACTGCAATCTTTGTGGTATTTTGAATACCTAATTTTGTCTGATTTGCGATTGCTGCGGTAGCGATTTTACCGATATTGAGCAAATCGTCTTCCGATAAGTCGTCGGCAAAATTGATATTTACGTCAGTGATTGCACCTGTAATAGCGCTTGGATCAAATCCGCCCACTAAATCAATCGCTGCTTGGATTTCTGCGATTTTAGCGTCTATACCCCACAACGCCCATTCTGCGTCCGCAATGTTGAATGTAATTGTATCGACTGGATCGCAAGTCTCCCCATTTACAATAGCGGCAGACATTGCCGTTGGATCAGCAATGCTATTCCAAGTGGTATTATTTGCTATGTCAATAATCACCTGATTACCGTCGCATTTTACTATGCCTGGAATTAAATCTGTTGCCGCAAATGTTGATGCAACTGGGGCAAAACTCATCCCAAGTGTCGCAACTATACCTGCGCTAACTAATAAACTTTTCTTCATTATTATACATCCTTTCTTATTAAAATTAATAATGATAGTATGATCATACTACTACTACTACTACTA
>JAISHL010000025.1 GCA_031262565.1 Candidatus Nomurabacteria bacterium
ATCCCTCTGGAATCATGCCGACAACCGCTGCCGTCGCATAAACAATTGCCTCGCGCCAGTTATTATAGTCAATCCGCAATTGCCCCCAAACAATGATCGGCGCAACCACGATCAACATCAACGAAATCCATTTTAATAATTTATTTGTGCCGTCCAATAATTCCGACTTAGCTCGCTGAAATTTTTTCGCTTTCAAAGTCAATTGATACGAATATGACTCCACGCCAACTTTTTCCGCCCGCATTACGCCTGCACCAGCCACGACAATCGCACCCGACAAAACTTTTTCGCCATCAGTTTTTACGATCGGATCGGATTCGCCCGTCAATAAACTCTCGTCAATCTCCAATTCACTTGAATCCAAAATCGTGCCGTCCGCCACAATCTGATCGCCCAGTTTTAGTTTGATTAAATCATCTTGCACAATTTCCGACACCGCAATCGTTTCTGTTTTACTGTCGCGAATCACCGCCACTGTCGCAGCATTCAAAATCGCAAGTTTGTCTAACATTCGCTTCGCTCGCAACTCCTGAAAAATCCCAATCCCCGCATTTACAACAATCACCACACCAAACAAGACATCATAAGGAGATTTACTGACCACAAAAACTATGACCGCCAACGCCAAAATCAAAATATTAAACCGCGTCAAAAGATTCGCCCGCAAAATATCAACCACGCGACGCGACGATTGATTCGGCGTTTTGTTTGTCAGATCGCGTTTTTTACGATCCTCAACTTCCGCACTAGTCAGACCATGGAGTTTTTTACTCATAATAATTACTATAACATAATTTGGCTTTTTTCGCTATTTTGCTTCTGTATGTTATAATATGGTAAATTATGATTAGGAGAACAAAATGACATTCGCAGATACAGCCCAAGTTTTTATCGCCGCTGGCAACGGCGGCAACGGCATTGTGAGTTTTCGTCACGAAAAATACATTGAAAAAGGCGGTCCAAACGGTGGCGACGGCGGCAAAGGCGGCGACGTGGTTTTTGTGGCGAGTCATAACGTAAATACACTGGTAGATTTTCGCTTCAAGCCAGAATTAAAGGCTGAAAATGGTCAAAATGGTAGCGATCGCGATAAGCATGGTCGCAACGGCGCAGATTTGCGCGTTAAAGTTCCCGTCGGCACAACCATTACGCGCGACGGCGAGGTTTTGGCGGATTTAAATGAGCCAGATCAAGAATTTATCGTCGCAAAAGGTGGCGACGGCGGCTTTGGTAACGCACACTTCAAGTCGTCAGTTCGCCAAACACCACGCATCGCCGAACTTGGTGAGCCAGGTGAAAAGTTTGAGGCCGAATTGGAGTTAAAACTAGTCGCAAATGTCGGCTTGGTCGGTTTTCCTAATGCTGGAAAATCAACTTTTCTCTCTGTCGTCAGCAACGCCCGTCCCGAAATCGCCGATTACGCGTTCACACCTTTGACGCCAAATCTTGGAGTTGCCAATGTTGACGAAGACACGCTCTTGATCGCGGATATTCCAGGATTGATCGAGGGCGCATCTGAAGGTAAAGGCTTGGGCGACGAGTTTTTGCGTCATATCGAGCGAACTTCGGTCATTTTACATATGATTGACGTTTTGAGTGACGACATCGCCGATTCTTACCAAAAAATCCGCGCGGAACTGGAAAAATATTCGCCCGAGCTTGCGAATAAACCAGAAATTATCGCTTTAACAAAAATTGACTCCGTCGACGACGAACTACTCGCGATTCAATCCACTGAATTATCAAAAGTCACCGACAATCCAATTTTCGCAATCAGTTCAACCGCACACAAAAACACGCTGGAAGTCCTGCGCGAACTATTAAAAATTGTTAAAGAAACCGAAAAGCAAACAGAGGAAAATGAAATCGACACCGCACTCGATCTAGATTTACCAGTCATCCAACTAAGTCAAAAACAACTCGACGACGCGTGGTTAGTCGAAAGAGTTGAAGATAAATTCGTCGTGACAGGTGCAAAAATTGAGAAATTTGCCATTCGCACAGATTTTGACAATATTCACGGCGTTAATCGTCTGCGCGACATTATGAAAAAACTTGGCATTATGCACGAATTGGAGCGAAAAGGTGCGCGCGCGGATTCCATAATTCAGATCAGTGGTCGCGAATTTACACTTTACGAACAATAAGTTAATTTAACAACAAAAACGCCTAAAAATCATCTTGTAAAACCAACTAGCTTGTGCTAAACTAATTACAAGCTGGTGCGCAAGCGGGGCGTTATGAATCCCGTTTGCAAGATAAATAAAAACATAAAAAGCCCCAGGGTGGGCGCGCAACAGCAAAAATCAAAAACTGCTCTGACTTCTCCGGGCGGTTTTTTGTTTTACGGCGAAGTTTTGCCAGATGCGCTCATGATGATATAATGTTTTTATGCAAATTGATTACGGTATATTTTATTCATCGCTCGCAACAATCGTTTTAATTATCGCTGTCGGCTATTTCATCTCCAAAATGAAGTGGTTCAACGAGAGTGCGAACAAAGCTATCGTGACAATTTTACTAAACATCGGCTTGCCGTGCGCGCTGTTTTATTCCTTTCCGGGTGAATTTTCGCAGCAGCATTTAACGAATTTTCTATGGGGCGTTGGTGGCGGAATTTTGGTTTTTCTAGCAGCGGTCGTAGTTTCAAAAATTTTATTCCCGCGTAAACGAAATCCGAAAAACTACTACGAATCGCAATTTGCCTACATTTTTAATAACGCCAGTTTTCTCGGCTTTCCTCTCGTCAGTGCGATTTTTGGACAAGACGGACTCGTGCCATATAGTGGTTTCATTATCATTTTCAGCATAACTTTATTCGGCTACGGCGCGCCGTTAGTCAGCGGTCGACTTCATATCAAAGACATTCTAAAAGCCTTTATAAACCCAAATGTCATCGCTGTTATTCTCGGTTTTTTGGTATTTTTATTCAGCCTACAATTGCCAAAATTCGCTAGCGACACAATCCATTACGTTGGCTCGATCACCACGCCAATGAGTTTAATTTGTATCGGTTTCATGTTGTCGCGCGCCAAAATTCGCCAAGTTTTTCGCAAATTTAACGTGGTCTTCGTCTGTGCAGCGCAACTTTTGATTGGACCAATGTTGACTTTCGCCGTTCTAAAACTTATCGGCGCACCACATAGTGTCATCTCAATTTTGGTTTTGATTCAAGCTCTGCCAACCGCAACTACTCTCGCCCTCTTCGCCGAAAAATACCGCGACGACACTGGTAATGCATCCGAAATTGTCGCCGTTTCCACGGTTTTGTCGGCAGTCAGCTTGCCGATCATTATCATGGTCATGAATGTGATAAATAAGTGATATAATATCTGCATGAATCTTTATATTTATTGTCAGAAAAATAGCTCGCCAACCCCTACCCAAACTGAATTGTTGACCACAAAATTTGATAACGTTTTTCAAATTCATGAAGCGGATTTTACTGATATAAAAAATGATCAATCCGAGAAGATTGTTGCGCTCGATCCCGACGTAATAGATTGGAAGTTTCCAAACGATTTGATAGATGATATCCCAAATCTTCATGCAATTTGTCTGCAAACAACTGGCTATGAATGGATTGATAGCAACTATTGCCGAAACAAAAACATCGCCGTTGCAAATGTGCCAAAATACGCGACAAATGCAGTCGCCGAGAAGGCTTTATTTATGGCGCTAGCTTTGGCGAAAAAGTTTCCATTATTCGCTCGTGAAGGAAAAAT
The DNA here is from genome assembly GCA_031262565.1 of Candidatus Nomurabacteria bacterium. Taxonomy (GTDB): domain Bacteria; phylum Patescibacteriota; class Saccharimonadia; order Saccharimonadales; family Saccharimonadaceae; genus WRGU01. Next base: position 3,726 of record JAISHL010000025.1, read on the forward strand.
GAATTGGGATACAGAATTTATCGGTGGCGACATACGAGATAAACCAACCGACATTATTGGTTTTGGCGCGATCGGTCAGCGACTGGCAGAAATTTTGACTCCGCTGGTTGGCGAAAAAGAAATTTGCTATTACTCGCGCCATAAACAAGACACAAAATATCACTACACGGATTTTAACGACATGTTGGCGAAATCAGAATATATGTTCGTGACAGTTGCAAAAAATAATGAGAGTCTGGCGCTATTTGACGATTTGTCGAAGTTTAATAAAAATATGAAAGTTGTCATCATAGCTAACGGTTTTGAAAAAGTGGCGGAGCGGATGGCAAAAATGGTTGAGTGTGGCGATTTGGGCGGCGTGGCTTTTGAGAGCAACGACCTCAGTCACGAATATCATGACAATGTTTTTGTAACTCCGCCAAATGCATATTACACCGCGGATTCATTAGTAAATATGTTTGAAATTTGGGTTGATACAATGATTTCAGCTATCGACAAACCTAAAAACTTAGTGAACTAATTTTCAAAATAAAGATTGACGGGCATAAATAAACTTGATATAATTTTCTTGCTAAGCTAAGATTTGGGGACATAGCTCATCTGGTAGAGCGCAGCATTCGCATTGCTGAGGTGGTCGGTTCGAGTCCGATTGTCTCCACCACAGTTATTATATAGACGTTTTCAGAAAAAAACTTTGAGAACGTCTATTTTTATTATTTATAATGAAATGAGATTTTTCGCATTATAAAAACAAATCATAACCAAATTGCCCTTGCACTTTTTTCAATAAACTGATACAATGTTTACCAACAGAGATGATTTCGCGATAGTTCACTTATCAGAGATGGTCGACTCTCTGGTAACGTAGGAAAATAATTTAGAATGACGATATAGTTAACTCAGCAAGAACCGCAGTAGCGGATTTTTTGGGTTTATATCGTCGATATTAAGGAGAAAATTTATGAAAAAACTATTTGTAGGCAGCCTAGCTTGGGCAACAACAGATGACACATTGCGCGCATTTTTTGAACAATTCGGCACAGTAACAAAAGCGGAAGTTGTCCGCGAAAAAGAAAGCAATCGCTCGCGCGGTTTCGGTTTCGTTGAAATGGAAAATGACGAAGAGGCTGAAAAAGCAATCGCCGAGGGTGAAGGTAAAGAATTAGACGGTCGCAACATTACAGTTAGCGAATCAAAACCACGCGCAGAGGGCGATCGCCCACGACGCAGCGGCGGTTTCGGTGGCGGTAATCGCGGTGGCTTTGGTGGTGGACGTGGCGGCTATGGTCGCGACAACAATCGCAATAACGGTGGTGGCAACAGCTTCCGTCGTCGCGAGTGGTAATTATATAATAATTTTGTCATGCTGACAAAAAACTAATTACCCACAGGCACGCTATATATAGTGTGCCTTTTTGTATTTTACCCACTTTTTCGTCATTTTCAGCCTATAAAACCCACATTTTTCTCTTGTCTACATTTAATGGTATAATTGAAAGCATGAACACGAAGACTAAGCCGAAAACAAACTGGCTGTTTGTGGTTTTGCGAACCCTAGCCGCATCGCCAGCGATTTTGGCGTCGATTTATTTCATGGAGAGAATGATAACTGCGGTCGATATGGTGGCGGGCGAAAATCAATCTTTTGAGTCGTTTGGCGTTCTAATTGTAGGAATTTTCACAACTGTTCTTATAAATAATTTCGTGAGCTTTTTGAATAAACTATTTATGACTTTAGCTAATCAAAGCGTCGCGGAAGATAAGATAAGATCAAAAGTTGCAAAAATAGCTTTTATAATCAGACTCGTTTTCGTGGCGACATTCGCAACGTTTTGGTCGCTCGGAATTATCATGTATATATTTCTCAGTGGCGAGGCGGAGTTTGACATATTCACTGTTATGTTATTCTTCATGGGGCTAGGTTTTTGCGCGGCATGTTATGGCTATTTGCTTTACGGCATTATGCGACTTCAAGGCAAATCTAGAATCGACGGCACCGAAGATATGCGACTGGTTGAGAAAATTTCTACAGTAATTTTTGCAATCGCGTGGGCGATTTTCGGGATTCTCGCCATGATCGCGGGCGGTAGTGAAATTGCAAATCTCCAAAACAACCAAGAAGCATTCGCTACTTTCGTCATAGTCCTTGGTCCGCTAGTTTATATAGCGCAAAAATATATTCTCCGACATATATTAAAATCAATCAATAATAAGAGGCGCGACATCAAAACAGCCGAGATAATTAAAACAAAATACGCTCAAAAATAATATTTACATCTTGTCTATGTTCTTCATCAAGCGCGCAATTCGATCATCCAGCGGCGGATGTGTCGAGAAAAGCTTTGACCAAAAGCCAGCTTTCATTGGGTTCGCAAAGAATAAGTGCGCCGTCGAAGAATTTTGCCTCTGCATTGGTCGACCAGCGGTTTTTAATTTCTCGAGTGCCATCGCCAAACCTTCTGGATCGCGAGTTGTCAACGCACCGCTCGCGTCCGCCAAATATTCGCGCTGTCGCCCCACCGCCAGCTGAATCAGTGGTGCAACAATTACAGCAATAATATAAGCCGCTATGCCGATAAGTAGCAAATACACACCAGCATTACTATTATCGTCATCACTATTGCGACCCCGACCGCCAAACAATGACGCTCTAAGTAGAAAATCCGCGATTAGAGCTATGGCGCTAACTAGCCCGAACGTTATCATATTGACGCGAATATCGTAATTCTTTATGTGGCTGATCTCGTGCGCCAAAACCGCTTCCAGTTCCCTCTTGTCCATGATTTCAAGAAGACCAGTGGTCACAGCGACCATTGCATGCTCAGGATTGCGTCCAGTCGCGAATGCGTTAGGAGCTGGATCTTGAATAATAAAAACTCGCGGCATCGGCAGTCCTGTGGTGATCGCCAGATTTTCCACAATTCGATAGAGCTCGGGCGCATCTTTTTTCTGAATCTCGTGACCACCGTTAACCGCGACAGCAATGCGACCAGCGATAAAATACTGAATTATCGTATAAAACAGCACCACTGAGATTATTATGATCGCAGGCGTAATGTCTCCGCCAGCCAAGAAGCTCGCCAGAAAACCCAGTCCGCCGATAATCGCCAAGAATACCGCCATAATAATGACGGTATTTCGCTTATTTGCCGAGATAGCTTTATACATAAATTAGAATTGCACTTTTGGCACTTCTTCAACAGCTGCGCGATCTTCAACTTCAAAGAACTCGCGTTGTTTGAAGCCAAACATTGCTGCAAAAATATTGCTTGGAAAAGTCTGAACTTTGGTGTTTAATTCACGCACACCACCGTTATAGAAACGGCGAGAAGCTTGAACTTTATCCTCAGTGTCGGTAATTTCCGCCTGCAACTGTTGGAAGTTTTCAGTTGCGCGAAGTTGTGGGTAATTCTCCGCAACTGCAAACAATGACTTCAACGCGTTCTCAAACTGACCTTCTGCTTTAGCAGCTGCCACTGGACCTTGCTTTGCCGCGTCCATAATTGCCGCACGAGCCTGCGTAACACTTTCAAAAACTGAGCTTTCATGTTTTGCATAGCCCTTAACAGATTCAACTAAGTTCGGAATCAAATCAGCGCGACGCTTCAACTGAACCGTAATATCACTCCACGCCTCATCAACGCGAACTTTCAATTTGACTAAACCGTTATAGCTAGCGATCAAGATGATCAGCAATAATACTACAACCCCGATAACAATCCACAACCAAACTGGCATATTATTTTCCTCCCTTATTGTTATTAGAAACAATCGCCGATACAGCAATAACCGTCACACAGATGATTGCCGTAACAATTATAGGTGTCCAATCAGACATATTTTACTCCTTAATTTAATTATATAACGTTAACATTATATCACGTTTTTAGTTTTTACAAAACATTTTCGCCGCTCAATTATCAAATAGTAACCGCCATAAACCACGAAAAATATTATGACATAAGCGACGAATAATAGTGAAAGATATAGCGCATCAAAGTTTAGACCGAAAATATTCACATTTATCACGGGCAACGAGTTGGCGATTGGCGAATTTTGTGTAAAAGCAAAGTTCGGATAAATCGCATTCACCTCGCCATATTTTGCGCCAGTCATAGATGTAATGAATTGCGAAACCGCCGCCGCGATAAAAATTACGACTGCGTAATATATCATTGGAATTACACTGTTACGCAGCCTAAATTTGAACTCACCAAGCAAAGTTGGCAACACGCAAATCATAAACAAAACGCAGTGTGTGAAGCAAAAATACAAAAAAGAATAATTGAAAACCGTGCCAAAATTTGACATTTCGTCCCTGCCAAAATAGACAAAAACCGCCAGCGCGCCAGCCGCATGCACAAAAAACGCGATATTATTCAAAACTTTTTTCTTCAAAAAAATCGCCAGCGCCGCCACAGGAACGCCAATATTGCAAATAAACAGCGGAATGAACGCCAAAATCGTGTAATAAACATTATAGCCGTCACCAATCAACATCGACGCCTTGCTCATATATTGCACCAACAGTGCCAAAGCCAGCACGCGGAGATATTTATACCTCGTCTGGCTGCTTTTATTTTTCAAAAAACGATACACCAAAAATGTCACAAAAAACACGGTCGCCAGCGCCAGAAAATGCCAAACCGTGAAGTTTTTGAATTTCAGAAAACTATATAAAGCACTGTCGGGCGCAACCAATCTTCCCTCGCCAAAAATATTATTAAACAAATTCAGTGGCATTGTAATGAGAAAAATCGGCAGAAAATTCGCGAATTGTTTTGTTTTTTGCGCGCGGTTTTGCGTGGAAGTTTTTTCGGTTTTTTGCCCACCCAGCCAGAGGGTCGTTGCGATAATCGCCATTAAAACGCTTTGCAAAATGAACAATATTAGAACCAAAATCTTCGGCATGAACATATTGAGATTCCAGTAAATTTCTTGATACGAATTGACGGGAATTTTCGCCAGATTTATATATTGATTAGTCCAAAATAGCGAGAGTAGCGGCGTGAGGACGAGCAAGGTTTTAATCGGTGCATCAAATCGTTTAGTTTTTAGAAAAACCGCAACGGGAATCGCCACCAAGCCAGCAAGTTTCAGCCACTGTAACAGAGTAAAAATCGCGTCGCCAAAATTTTGAATATGCCCGAACGAATAAAAATAATTGAACGAAAAAAAGCTAGCGAACGAGACCGCAAGCAAAATAATCGTCAGAGTAATCTGCGTGATGCGAAGTTTTTTGGCAGATATTTTCAACATAGCTTTTACCAATTATCGGCGCGGATTTTTAATGCGTCGTGAGATTATTTTAGCATAAAACGGGCAACGAGTTTAACTATTGCAAAAATTCCGCCCGTTGATCCAAGAATAATAGTGGCAACAACAAGTATTACAGTTGCCGTGTCGGATGATTTTTGATCGGAATTATTATCTTCGTTTTTGTTTGTTTGCTTTTTAGCGTCTTCATGCTTCTTTGAGCCTTTATTTTCCGCAACTTCAAGTTGCTCCTCTTCATTGTCTTCTCTTGCAGATTCCGAATTGCTTTCTGTTGTTGGGGCGCTATTCGTCTTTGGAGCAACAGAATAACTGTCCGATCTAGGTGTGGCGGAATTAACCTCAGATGGATTTACGGCTACTTCAGGTTCGCTATTTTCTGGGGAGTCTTGCTCGGTAGCAACTTGATTTTCTGCTGGTTCTTTATAACCAATTTGACTAGTTAAGATATTATCAAAATTAGGAATGACTTTCCTAACCTCCGCCAAACCAGAATCGCTTAATTCAAAATCTTTGCCATATTCCTTAAAAATAGAAGTTCCGTCTTCCAGTAATTCCGTTTTAGAATAAAAAGTGTTTTCCTCCGTGCTATTTAAGTCCGCAACTCCGCCCTTTCCGTCGCCTGGCTTGTTTGCCCCCACCACAACGTTGTTCCTAAAAATATTCGTATATGACGGAGCGTTCTTCAGAGCATATTCGTTTAGTGCCGCCAACACCTCTGCCTCCGCTTGTTTCTGAGCCGCCTCGTCCATTTTCTTCACCTCTTCCAGTCCGCCCAGCTCCGCTAACTTCGCCTCCACAATTCCCTGCATAGCCGTGTGGTGTTCTAATTTGAAATAATCGTAAAATTTGCGGGCGTAAAAGTCTGGGCTATTATAATGTTCCAGATATAGATCCGTTAAAACATTATTAGTTGTGGTGATTTTTTCAAAAATGCCATTTTCAGAATAGCCGCCCATGGAATACAGCCACATAAACCAGTTGTTTTGAATCATTTGGTCATTAGCACCCGCCCACGACTGAAAATACGCCACCCATTTGTAACCCGCTATAATGTTATTTTCTATTAACCCAAACTGTGCGCCATTGGTTTTAATTGGGACATTGCCCGTAAAATGGGAGTCATAAAAAATGTTGTGGTGGATGTGGGGCGTAATGGCGCCATCGTCTGCAAAAATCGCTTGCTGACCGTAACCTCCGTAGCCGTTACCTATGTCGTGAAAATAATTGTAGCGAATTTCAATCCCCATTACGGACGGATCTCTGCCGTAATAAATAGCCCCCATATCCGAAGCCTCCAGAACGGCGTTATATATTTCATTTTTTTCTATAATAATATCATTTGAACCTATACCAATTATCTGGTGCGGATTATTATAAATCTCATTATTACGAATTACGAGCCCCATGCTGGCGGCGCCAATTGCGGGAACGTAAGACTGGCTGAGGCGATTTGCATTGTCATGGATTTTATTATTTTCTATTACGTTATTTCCATATTTGAAGTCTTTTACGCTGCCACCGTAAACAGTTACTCCGCCATTTGCGTTGTCATAAATGTGCGAATTTTTAATGGTTATATTATACCCGCCAAAAGATGCTGCACTAGAGGAATTATGAGCAATTACGCAGTTATCTATGGTGATATTATTTGTGTCGCTCTGAAAATCTAAGAACTTTGCGCCGCTATATTTAAAGTCCAAATCTTTAAAAATTAAGTTATCTGCTTCGCGAACTAATAACATAGAGTCCTGCAAAGTGGAAATATAAACATCTGCGGTTTCATAATCTTCCGTGGGGTAAAAATAGACTTTTTTGTTTTCTAAATCATTATAACTTTCGCCTGCCACATCAATTTCATCCAGCACATTTAAGAAGTAAAACGGGTTATTGTCATATACGCCAAAGTCATTCCAGCCAACATCTATTTGTTTTGTTGTCTTATTAAAACTCTTCACGCTTGCCATGTCGTCTTGCCATGAATAATGCAAGTAGCCGTGAATATAAGCGCCTTTTAGGGTTTCATCCGTCCAAAGATTTGCGCGGTTTTCTGTGTCTTCAAAAGACATATTGAAGCTTTTTACCAAATCTCCCACATAGTCATGATCTGTGTAGCCATCATTTATAATATCCGTCCTAAGTTTTGAATTTTCCGCCGTTTTATTTGGGTAGCGCGCTGGCGTTAGGGCGTTTTCTCCAAAATAAACCGTTGGCAAGTTACGCGTGCGCTTTTCAATTGTCTTCCCCGTATATTCATCAACTTCGTCATGAACTAAGGGCTGAAGTTCTATATTTGTAGCGGAATAGTCTAATACTAGCAATTCATTGCGAGCGGTGGGGTCTATAATACGGTTTAAAATATTCTGGTCTGTAACTTTTGAGATGTTATTTTTGCCAATTTTCTGACCACCAATGAAGGTTACTTTTTCGTTTTTTACGGCTTGGTATGTGATGGGGGCGTTTTCATAACCAGAATCTTGATTATCTAATTTAATTTGACTGTCTAAAAAATATTCCCCGCCGCGAAAGTTAACAGTGATGGGCCGAGGGTTTTCTACGTTATTTTCTTTGTTCTGCTGTTTGATTTCTCTGATTTTTGCTTGAACTTCCTCAAAAGTCTGGAACTCTTCGCTGCCGTCTGCAGCAACGTAAAGATTTATAGGTTCAGAGGAGTTATTTGTGGAATTTGCGGAGGCAACTGGAATTAAAGCTATAATGAAGGCTGAGATTAAAAATATTTTCTTAAACATGGCGACTCCTGAATTATCTTGATTTGAGATACTATACCATATGAGAGGCGGGCAGTAAAGGGAGTAGCTAATATAAAAAGATTTTATTAGACCGCAAAAAGATTAAACAAACAGGTGCGGCCTGCGTTATTCAACACTGGCGACACCTGCCTATGCATTAAATTTTAGCAGGATTCTTGCACTAAATCAACTTTTAAATCTTGATCCACACCGTAAACATTATTGAGATTTTGCTTATAACTTTAGAACCTATTTCTACCATTTTGGTCAATTTACCAAAATGATCATTTATGTTATAACTGGATTTTGTAGCAGCGATTTATGTACGCTTTTATACGGTTTTTAATATTATCATTCATATTTCCTCCTCATATTCGTCAATGCTGTCGGCGATCGTCATTACAATCAACATTTCTAGCGGGTCATAGTTTTCGTTCATTTGTGCGTCCTCCAAATATTTATAATATGCGGTGCGTTTATCGCGCGGAATGATTGGCGGAAAAATGCCATTTTGTAACGCCAAACCAAGCAAAATCAGTCGCCCCGTTCGACCGTTACCATCGGAAAATGGGTGAATTTTCTCAAACTCGGCATGCGTCATCGCCATGAGCCCGATCAAATCAGTTGTCTCACTATTTAATTGGTTGCACAAATTCTGGATTGCAGTTGGAATATTTATAAAGTTTACAAGTGGCACATGCGCACCCATAATTCGTGCGCCGTGATTGCGATATTCGCCAGCGTTTGAAATTATTCCCGACATGAGCCTGAGGTGAATCGCTCGAATCAAATCTGGCGTCCATGCGAACGGGCGATATTTGTCGTTTAATTCATCAAGTAGAAAGTTCAGTGCGGTTTGATGATTTATTGCCTCGCGCTGCTCTGTGGCGGTGCGATTTTTTAGAACTTTGTTATCGAAAATCACATCAGAAACGTCGGAGGCAGTCATTGTGCTACCCTCGATTGAGTTTGTGTGATATGTCAAATTAACAGTGATATTGTCGAGCAAATTGCGGTTTGCTATTAGTTTTTTGGCTGTCAATTTTGTTCGCGTCGCTATGGTTTTTAGTGTTTTTAGCTTATCTATATCAACCGAACTTGTCCCGACAATATTGTCATAGACTCGGTCGATTTTCGCAATGTAGTCCGTGCGCGTCGGCGTTGATTTTGCATTCACCCAACTGTTTACAGTGGCGAACGACACTCCAATTTCGCCAGCTAGCTTTTCCTGCGACCACCCGCTGGCGGTCAAAATTTGTTTGAGTTTTTGATCGTAATTCATATTACTAATGGTAGCAAACTTTATAAAGTCCGTCAAGTCTTTATAAAGTTATGGCGGTTATGTAAAATTACTTTCGCTTTTTGCGACTATCTTGGAGAAAATCCTACACTGTAAATACTTCTATTAAAGACTAAATTAGTTCAATAGGATTAAATGTTAGTTTTGCTTCTTCGGCGGTTAAAATTTCGCGAGATAAGCCTTTGTCGATTTTATCTTTTAAATATCCGCGGGCTGCGATATTAAAAGCAGCCTGCTTATCAGCGTCGCAAATATGATGACAATCTACATACGGACAAACATAAACGCCAATATTACCACGAGATTTTCCTGCTCCAAATTTTTCTTGTAGTTTAGCAAATTTTTCTTCGCCTAACGTCCTCTCAACTATTTTCATCCCGCCAAATAAAACTTTTTTATCCTCATCAACAAACATATTTGGACGCATCGCTTTATAGATCGCCGAGCGTAAATCCTTACCCGCCATCTTATCTCCGACTTTTCCACCTTTTATATAACATCTGACTTCTTTTTCGTCTGACTCATCAGTACTCTGCTTGTTTGCTATGTTTGGAATTTTGACCGTGGCTAAACCGTCTTCATTGATTGTAGCAATCTCGGTTTCATAATTGTCCGCAATATCTAGGCTAGTCCATTTATGACATTTGGTGCAAAATTGCGAAGTACCCGCTGCTGGCGGGGTTAAACCCCAAACAACTGCTTGATGTCTATTTTTTGGCTTCCCATCTTTTTGTTCAATATTTCCCCAAGCCTGATTATTATCCGCTTTCTCAGCATCAGTCGTTCCAAAAATATCTCCACGCTTTATGCTATCATAAATCTTTTTAATTTTATTCTTACCAAATTCCAACCCAGATATTTCCATTTCGAAAGATAACCTTGCTTGATAACGAATACTTAAATCTTCAAGCCTTGCTTTATAATACCCCAATGTATTTTCTCTAATTTTTGCTATTTTTGTATCGGCGGATGTGAATGTTGCTTTTACTTGTTTTGCTCGCAAATCATTTACGGCAATATTTAATTTCTGATGACTGCCAGATGTAATAAATTCTTCATCTTCTTTCAGATCAAAAATCTTTACTTTCCCGTCACTTACTTCAATCACGCAAACCGCCAAACCGTATTCACCAACGTCAACACCCATAAAGCGATTCGGCTTAATATTCTCGCTACGGTCAATCATTTTTTTCGGATTTGGATTTGGATTTAATTGAAAACCTTGAACGGTAATCACGCGATTATTTTCTTTACTGTAAACTTTTTTATTGCCTTTGTGATAAAATGGGTCTTTATATTTTATACGTTTGAGTTCCGGATATTCTCCATCCCAATCAATAAGCCAATCTTGCTCTACCAAAGAAAAAGCACCTTGAAAATCTAAGCCGCATTTCTTTCCTACAAACTCACCAGCCCCTTCTTTTTTGCCAGTTTCTTTATTCTTCTTTTTTATTTCATGGCTATGTTTGCCAAAAAGCCAATCCAAAAATTGCGTTTGATAATACGACGTGCGAATCTCCAAAAAATATCCGCCATCATTAAATTTCTTGATGTTTTGATATTCTTTCTTCTCTTTGTCATCTTTACACTCGCTCAAATCCTGAAAATTGTGTAAGTCAAATTTGTTTGATTTGTGCGATATTCTTATATTCTGCATTTTAGGCACATCAGTCGTTAGATCAGGAAAAACATAACCATACTTATCACCACATTTCGCCAAATATACCTGCGACCCACTCGTCGCTTGTATCATGTAATGACTAATAATTTCTCGTTTTGAAATAATCGCCGCTAAACCAGATAATTCACTATGTGCGTTACGAAGGTTGATAGATATTTTTCGCCCTTCTTCTGTCGTCAGCTCATTGGTTGTATAAACTAAATCAGAAATCATAACCTTGGATAAATTTGCGAAATCACGAATGACATTTTGTTTTGCGAAATTAGTTTTTACCTTATCAAATAAATCACTAAAATTACAAATTGTTAAGATATCTTTCAATGACATTGTGTTTTCTATCGGCAGCTCTCTTAGTCTGCCTTTAGATTTTGCTAACGGGGATAAATAATAGCTTGCTTGCAATTTAGCTTTTTTCTTGCCATCTTTATCTTTATATCTCTCATCAAAATCAACATCTAATTTACTCTGTATTTCTGAAAGCACCCCATAAATAACAGATGTCCTATCATTATTTAGGTTATCCCATACTCTTGCTAAGGTTTCAACTTTTTTCGATTCAAATATAACATCGTCTTGCAATTTTAAGATCTCTTCACCATAAACCGTTTTTATTACTTCAATTTGTCTTAATATGTTCTGTTTGGCATTATAGGCTTTCTTGAATCTTTCTTGATTTCCTTCACCGAAAAACAATGGTGAATTTTGGATCTTTTGGTCAAGTCTTGCTCGGAGCGGATTTTTATTACTTTTTTCTTCCGTTCCGCCATCATCTCGTTTCTTCTTATCTGGTAAAAAACTAGGATTAGCTTGGCAAAATTCATTCAGACTACTCCTTAGATCTGCCTGCATATCGAAAATAACATCTGTTTGTTCTCGTTTAATTTTACATTTTACCAATAATTCACGAATTTTTTGCTCATATTTGTTCAATTCAACAAAACCTTCTTCTTTTTTCGGTTTTGGCGGGAGTTCTTTCGGCAAATCTGGAATTTTGACAAGATAATCATTTAATAACTCGCAATCTTGATAAAATCGTTCGTTCACCAAACTATCTTTTTGAGATTTTTCTTTTAATTCAGCTGTGGCATTTCGTAAATCAATTAACCCCTTAATAGTTTCCAATTGTTTCGTTTCGCGGTTTTTATACCAACTAGCAAGTGCTTTCATAAAGTCTGTGCGATATTCTGCCCAACTGGAGATTAATTTGGGTAACGGAATCCGTTTAGTGTATTCCGCAATCTCATTAAATCGCTTTTTCAGTATTTCTTTTTGCCCATTATCCCATTTGAATATTTTGGCTTGTTTTTCTATCTCCTCCGAAATACTGGAATCGTTCTTAAAAATATCAGGAAAATACCGCAAAAAAGCATTAACCATTCCGCCACTATTGCCAATTCCGATAAAAGTAGTTGCAGATTTTTTATCAGTTTTATTTTGATAATAATCAAGTAATTTATCAAAAAAAGCCGTGCGGTTTGTCATATCTAAATCGTCAATTTTGAAATTTGGATCACACGCAAACACCAATTCTGTCTTTAAGTCAATTTTCTCATTATCACCCTCCTCGTTATCGCTACTACCATTCAAATCAATGCCAAAAACTCTCGCTTTCAATTCTTGATAATTGCCACCGTTTTTATCATATTCTTTTCTCAACTTCACAAATTCACTAGCGACATTTTCAAGTTTTTCCTTGGCTTCCGACTTAATTTGACTAATTTTGTTACCATTCGCGTTTTCAACTTTTTCAAAATGTTCATCTTTTGCTAAGTTATAAATAAGAACTTTTTGTTCATCTCCTTGCTTTTTCTTATCGTTTTGCCCAATATCTCGCGGATCTTTCGGAAACCATTCGGCAAATTTATTGTAATCAAGTAAATTCTTGACATCATCATTAATCTTGTCAAAAATTGCACGCACATCAGTTTGGCAACCAAACAAACTGCCAGCTAAAATTGGCAGTGCACCTTTCTTACCAAAAGCACAACCCAGCGACAAGGTTTTAATCCATAAACCCAAAATCGTGTATGGTTGCTCAGGCAAGCTATTGTCTTGCTGTCGTTTTTTCCGCCACTCTACAAAATCTGAAAAATTTGTATTTCCGTAGAGAATTTTATAGTCATTTTTAATTGCGTCTAAAACATCTTTCTTTAGGTCGCTGTCATTGACGTTGGCAAGGGGATATTTAATAGACCGAATGCTTTTAGTTCCACCAGAATATGCTATGCGAGCGTCGTGTAGGCGGTAGCCACGTTTTCCTTGTTTGCGCTTTTCTTGTTTTTTGCGATTCTTTTCCATTACGCCATTAATCCTTTCTTAAAATAAAAAAGCACCTTTACAATCTGTTGTTTTAGAAGGCTTCAAAAATTGAAGACTTAGGTGAGAAAGGCTAAAACGATTCCTTTAAACCGTTTGGAACTTACCTAAGATTTTTACTAGAGAAAGAGTGAAAATTTTCGCTCGTCAAAGGCAAAACCTTATGCCGAGCGGCGTCAAATAAATTGACAACCGCGAGACAAAGGCCTTTTCTCCTCTATTTTACGAGGCACTAATGTCTGTTGGGGTGCCTTTTCTCCTCTATTTTACGAGGTTTCAGCCGATACGTAGTTGCCTTTTCTCCTCTATTTTACGAGGATGAGTTCCGCTAATGGTGCCTTTTCTCCTCTATTTTACGAGGAGTTCCCTCTAAAATAACAGATTGTAAATGTACAATTAACTACTAAATATGGTATCATATAATGGTTAAAATTCAATAATTTAGGGGATTTTATGCGAAATAAACATGCTTTATCACAAACTAGCGAGAGCGTCAATAATGCAAAAATAAATCAACAGAAAGCCAGTAAACGTGTGTCATTGTGGCTACCTT
>JAISHL010000030.1 GCA_031262565.1 Candidatus Nomurabacteria bacterium
AAAGAATATGACAAGTTCGAGAAAGGCGCGGCAAATTCTAATACCTCTACTCGGGTTCTGCAAAAGCAATTAGAAGACCCGAATGCAAAAATCATCATCACTACAATTCAAAAATTGTCCACCTTTATTGGGCGGAATAACACGCATGAGATTTTTGGTGGGCATATTGTCATTATTTTTGATGAATGCCACCGCTCGCAGTTTGGTGATATGCATAACCGCATTACCAAGGCGTTCAAGAATTATCATTTGTTTGGCTTTACCGGCACGCCAATTTTTGCCGTTAACGCCGGCACTGGTGCAAAAAATCCGCAGTTAAAAACCACCGAGCAAGCTTTTGGCGACAAACTTCATACATATACAATTGTTGACGCAATTACAGACCGCAACGTTCTGCCGTTTAGGGTGGATTATGTTAATACGGTAAAAGCGGGCGAATTTGAAGATAAGAAAATCAAAGCGATAGACGCGGAGCGGGCGTTGCTTTCTGATGCACGGATTCATGAGGTTGTAAAATACATTTTGGAACATTTTGCGCAAAAAACTGTGCGGAGCAAATATTATAAAATGAATGACGGAAGGCGACTTAATGGGTTTAACTCTATTTTTGCCACCGCCTCTATTGACGCCGCCAAGCGCTATTATGCTGAGTTTAAGCGCCAGCAAGATGAAAATAGCGGACAACGGCTAAAAGTTGGGCTGATTTACTCTTATGGTGCAAATGACGACATGGAGGAGATTTTTGATAACGCTAGCGGCGTAATTGACGATGAAAACAATGAAAATACGGACAAATTAGACCAAAGTTCGCGAGATTTTCTTGAAGTCGCTATTGCGGATTATAATGAAACTTTTGGAACGAATTTTGACACTTCCGCGGATAAATTTCAGAATTATTATAAAGATTTGAGTTTGCGAATTAAAAATCGCGAAATTGATTTAGTGATTGTGGTAAATATGTTTTTGACTGGATTTGATGCAACAACTTTGAATACTTTGTGGGTTGACAAAAATCTCCGCCAGCACGGACTTTTACAAGCGTTTTCCCGCACCAACCGTATTTTGAACTCGGTTAAAACTTTCGGGAATATCATCTGCTTCCGCAATTTGGAACAGGCAACAAATGATGCAATTTCTCTCTTTGGCGACAAAGAAGCAAGCGGTGTAGTTTTGTTGCGTAAGTTTGATGACTATTATTATGGATACGAAGATGAAGGTAAAAAGGTTAAGGGTTATGAAGAATTACTGGCGGAGTTATTACAGAAATATCCACTTGGTGAGCAAATCCTTAGCGAAGAAGAACAGCGTAACTTTATTAAACTTTATGGGGCAATTTTGCGTTCGCGTAATATCTTAAACTCATTTGACGCGTTTTCTGGCTTAGAGATTCTGAATGAAAGAGATTTTCAGGACTACCAGAGTATTTATCTGGATTTCTACCGCGAATACCGAAAGGGAAGTAATAATGATAAAGAAAATATTAATGATGATGTTGTTTTTGAGATTGAACTTATTAAACAAATTGAAATAAACATTGATTATATTCTAATGCTCGTCCGTCGCTACCATGACGGAAATTGTGAAGATAAAGAAATTCGCCTGTCCATTACAAAAGCTATTGATTCTTCACTTGAACTCCGCAGTAAGAAAGACCTGATTGAAAACTTTGTTAATTCTCTAAGTGTCGGAGGGGATGTAGATGAAGATTGGCGGGCATATATTTCCGAAGAAAAGCAGAAAGAATTAGAACGGATTATTTTGGATGAAAATCTAAACCGTGAAGAAACTCTGAAATATATTGAGCGTGCCTTCCGTGACGGGCGTATTGAGGAATCCGGAACAGATATTGTGCGGATTCTGCCGCGAACTTCACGTTTTGGAGGAGTTGCTGCTGATGGGGCTAGTGAGGATGGAAAAAATTCTCACGCCGCAATAAAACGCACAGCCATGGAAAAATTGAAAGCATTCTTTGAGAGGTTCTGGGGAGTGTGAAAGATATTTAACTGACTCTTGGATGTGTTTAAATATTTATTTTGCAAAAATCAAGATTGACCAAGTAAATAAAATTTGCTAAAATATCTACGCTTCTAACATGTAAATTCAATTTATGTGGAGACATGGAGGGTTCGACGCGAAGAGCTTCGATTTTCGGAGTTTAGCTTAGACTAGAAAAGAGCTTTTCATAATAGAGATGAAGCGTTACAGTCAATACTGTTGAGTATGGTCAATAAACCATTCAGCAGTAATGCAGACATGAATAAAGCCCAAGCAATCGATTGTTTGAACTTTATTCCGTCAAGATTTACGATGATACTAACCATAATACTGATTATATCATGTGTGAATTCTATGTGAATAATATGCCACATCTTCGCGTTCCAGTTTGTCGTAGCGTTAAAACAGTGGCATGGGTAGCTACGGCAAATTACAGGATTTGATGAATTACGAAAAAGAATTTGGTTTATGGCTAGAAAAAGAGTCGGTCGCTGAACTGTCCCGCGCAAACAAACCGCACGGCAAAAATTTTGTTGGTGAGCGACCATATCCACATTTTGATAATAAAATTGGTATTAAACAACTACAAAATAAAAAGAATAAATTACGACAAGAAATTATTGATAGTGATAAGTTGGCACAACATTCATTTTGGCCACTAATTCGTCGCGATCAGCTGAAACGCCAGTATAAGAAAGGTGACGATAAAAAGAAAGAGTCTAAAATGAAAAATCGTCCCATTATGTTCGCGTCGCATCACGATAGCTGTATATATGCATTTTTTGCGTCGTTACTGCGCGAAAAATACGAATCTCGAATATTAAACACATCACTCAATGATTCAGTAATTGGATATCGACGAATTCCAATTTCGCAAAATTTACAGACAAATAAATCAAATATCGATTTCGCGAACGAGATTTTCAGGACTATTAAAACTCGTGATAATTTTGCTGTAATTTGTCTAGACATCAAAGGATTTTTTGACAGCATGAACCACCGAAAAATACGCGACTCTATTTGCGATATACTCGATGTTGGCGAGCTGCCAAAGTCCTTTAAGATTGTCTTATGTGTAATTATGAAATACAGATATATTAGTTATTCGCGGAAATTAAATAAAATTATAAGTTCTAGAAAAGTATCCGATTCGCTCCATGAAGCAATAGGTAAAAATGAAATTGCTATTCTGAAAAACAAATATGCACGGGGCATCCCGCAAGGTTCGCCAATCAGCGATATTCTAGCGAATATCTATTTGTATAACTTTGACAAAAAGATGACCGAGAAAATATCTGCATGGGGTGGCGCACTTTATCGAAGATATAGCGACGATATATTATTGTTAGTTCCTCTAAATAAGGCAAAAGAAATATATGAATATGCGCGCGCTGAAATCGAAAAAGAAAAGGTCAAAATCGGAAAAGATAAAACCGAAATCTATAAAATATCTCTCGCGGATAATAAGATTTTTGATATAACTTCACAATATGAAAGCGGTTATAAAAAGAATCGCAAACGTATTCAATATTTAGGATTTGAATTTGATTTACAGAATATTATTGAACGTCCAGGGACGGTTGAGAAAAATTATCGTCGAGCGAAGAAAATTACCAAGTCGATGGAGTATAAGGCTACGAATGCAAAAAATCTTGGAAAGAAATTACAAAAATCTGACAAACCCAATTTATTTGCTTATCAAGGATTAAGCTCAAAAAAACATAGAAACGCAGGATTTAATAAACAATATGATAAAATTAAGAAGAAGTCATTGAAGATAACTAAGTCTAAACGAAAGGAGGTTTTATGAACGAAATCAAATGTCCGCATTGTGGCGAAAAATTTAAGATTGACGAGGCGAATTATGCGAATATTTTAAAGCAAGTTCGCGATGGTGAATTTGAGAAAGAATTACACGAGCGACTCGCAGATGTGAAAAAGTTGGCAACAGTGGAAGCGCAAAGCGCGCTCAAAGACGAGCTTGCAAAAAAGGACGCAGAAATCGCGGCGAAGGAAAAGGAGATTTCAGAGATTAAATCGACGGCGAATAATCACGCTTCAAAATTAAACTTGG
>JAISHL010000032.1 GCA_031262565.1 Candidatus Nomurabacteria bacterium
ATCTTATGACGCGAACTCAAACTCGGATTTTAATATCAATCTTGAACTTGGGTCGGGGGTTGATGCCGATATGGCGATAACGAATGCAAATGGCGAGGGGGGGGGTTCTTGTGATTTAACGCCCACAACTCTTTCGGCGACGGGCGTGATTGTTGTATGTAAAGTCACTTTAACTGTCAATACCTCTGTTGACTATGGCTATACAGCTAGTATTTCTAGTGCAAACGCCGAAACAAGACTTGTCGGTGCGAACTCGGCGACTGGTTCTTATATAAACGCTACGACAGGCACGCTTACCGATCCAATCGCTTTGACAAATTCAACTTGGGGCTATGCGGTTCCGAATTTGCAGTCCGTGGGCGAAAATGGATTTGACGAGACATATGAAGTTGCAGAAAAAGACGCAGGCGATGTCGACAATGAAACATTTTCTAACGCTAAATATGCCAAGATTTTAGATAACACTAGTCCGACGATTATCAGAAAATTTGACACCGCACAGGCGGTTGATGACACTTTTGATATTTATTTTGCAACTAGAATAGGGTATACGCAGACGGCAGGAAATTATACAGGAAGCGTCACGATAAGTCTAAATGCAATATTAAATGCGAGTCCAAGCATTTGCGAAAATGCCAATACGGGCAGTGCTTGCGTGGTTGATCTTGACGCTAACATGATTCCGATAAATTACACAGGTTCAATTGACGCGCCAATTTGGAATAAAGCAGACATTGACGTAAAAGGGGACTGGTATGACTATTCCACCCAAAAATGGGCAAATGCCGTAAACGTAAAAAACATAGCTAAAAAATATAATACCACTGGCGGAACTTCCTCTCCAACTCTTACTCCACTTGAATACTTCCGCGATTACGCCCCAGTTGGTACAGCTATTCCCGAAACAGACGTGCTAGCTTACTGGGTTTACATTCCACGTTATGAGTACCAAGTTTGCCGCCCTAATGCCACCGACCCAATCTCATTTACGGCAGGGTCAGAACCAAATGACGGAGCAGGTAATAGTTGTCCAAATTCGCTCGCAGAACCTTATGAATTTAATATAAGATTCCAAAATAAAAACCAAATCACTAACTTTGACGGCGTAACCGCTGGAAAATGGGCAACTCACCCCGCATTCACTATTACAGATAACACCGATTTAGATAATGTAACAATAGAACAGGTTAATGGTATTTGGCTTGGAAAATTTGAAACAACCTATTTTCCTACTAGCAACTCTCAATATGATGCAAATTATCCTGCGAATATTAAACCTTCAATCAATGGAAGTGTTGCCTATATAATAGGAGGAGTAAATATGACGACGGCATTAAATACTGCTAAATCATTTGGTAAAATAAATCTTGACGGAAAAAATACCACAGCCTCTAATAAGTTTAGCTTTACTTCTGATGCTGACGTTTCGGTTCTTAATAATCGCCAATGGGGTGCAGCAGCATATCTTACGACCTCTTCATATGGTCTAGGATTAAACCAAATTTGGAATAACCCTAATAATAAGGGGCAAAGCGGATGTGCTGGCACCTCCCTTTCATACCCAGACACTACTGGGTGCAGTATGTACTACAAAGCCTCTGGTCAACACTCGTCAACCACATATAATACATATGGTATTTATAGTATGAGTGGTGGATACGATGAATACACGCTTGGAAATCTCTCCAATGGTCTCAATATTGGGACTCCAAAAGATTCTGGATTTACTGCTGGATCAAATAACGAACAATATTACGTTGGTATCAATAATAAATATTTCGATCTTTATCCTAACTCAATTTTTACGGCAACTGACGAATTTACTGGCAGTAATAAATGCACTTGGGCAACTTGCGGTGGGCAAGCCCTACACGAAACTCGAATGGTTCAAACTATCGGAACCGATCAGCGCAATCAAGCTTGGCTCAATCAAAATACAACATTTGTGACACCAACATCGCCATGGACTCGGCGCGGTGGAACATATCATGCAACTGGCGACACAGAAGGATTGTTTTTTGTAAGTAACACCTTTGGTGGTGGCACTACTCAGTATTACGGTTACCGAGTCTCCCTCATCCTTACGTCAGCCCCTTAATTGCAAACTTGTATTTATTCAACAAACCCATGCAAAGTCATAATGGCGACAGTGACGAGAACCGCGCCGAGAATCAGCCAGATGGTTTTTTTGACAAAAGCTTTGCGGTTGCGTTCGTGATGGAGAGTCGGAATGATGTCTGACGCGGCGATATAAATGAAGAAGCCTGCGATTATACCCATGAGCGGCGCGAGTGAAATATTCGTGGTGTCGCCAATAATATAGCAGACGACGGCGACCAAAGTTGACGAAAGCGCGCTCAAAATATTGACCAAAATCGTTTTTTTCTTGCTCATACCGTGGTTTAAGAGAATGCCAAAATCGCCGATTTCCTGAGGAATTTCGTGAGTGGCGATGGCGAGCGTGACGATGATTCCGCTGGTTGGCGAGATTAAAAATCCTGCCGCAATTGCTACGCCGTCGAGCGCGTTATGTAACGTATCGCCGATGATTATCATGGGAATTATCGCAGGTGAGTGTTCTTTTTCATTGTCGTCGTGACGATGAAACCAGTTGATAAAACCTTCCAATAAGTAAAACGCGATGACGCCGATCATGGTGAAGAGCATGACTTGGTGAGTGTCGCTTCCACTCTCGATCGCCTCGGGCAACAGATCAACAAATGCCGCCGAAAGTAATGCGCCCGCTGCAAATGCCGACGCGTAAGCTGCGATTTTGTTAACTTTTTTATTTGCGAGCAGGATGATTCCGCCGATGAGCGAGAAAACTCCGCCGATGAGCGAGAAAAATATGACTTGCCAGATGTTTGGCATAAAGATCCTTTCAAATTTATTAGACTTTTTAATCCATTGTCGTCGCGAGCGAAGCGTGGCGATCTATCGTTAGATCACTTCGACTAAGCTTCGTGATAACAAGGTTGACTATATTGTATCAAACGTGATAAAATTATTGCAAATAATTTGCAATAAGGAGCAGAAAATGCAAAATTTGAAAGAGATTTTTGTGGCGGAAATGCGACGGTCAGGCTTGCGTTTGACGGAGAATCGACTGGCGATTTTTAAGGTTTTAGTGGAGGCGAAGAAGCCGCTGTCGATTCAGGAGATTATCTTGGCGGTGGGCGACGGCACGCATTTTACTACTGTTTATCGTTCAATTGAGGCGATGGCGGAGGTAAAAATTTTACGAACTGTGTCGCGCGGATTCAAAAATCTTTATGAGCTGGGTGAAAAATTTAAGCCACATCACCACCATGCGACCTGCGAAAAATGTGGACGCACGATGGAAATTCACGATCCGCGACTGGAAAAACTGATGTTGGAATTGACCATGCGAGCAGGATTAAAGCCAACGACGCACCAGTTTGAGCTGTTTGGAATTTGTCGCAAATGTATGAAAAATATGGTAAAATAGCGGTATGGCAACATTACAAGATTATCGAAATGAACGCTTGAAAAAATTGGAGCAATTACGGAGCTTGGGCGTTGATCCGTTTCCAGCGAAGTCGGCGCGCACGATTGGTGCGGGCGAAGTTGTATCGCGATTTAATGAAATAAATGGGCAGACCGAAACGGTATCTGGTCGGATTAAATCAATTCGTAAATTTGGCAAATTGGCTTTTATCGTAATTCGCGATTTTTCTGGTGAAGTTCAGCTTTTTATTCGGGCGGGCGAGATCGGTGAATTAAGTGTAGCTGGCGGTGAGCTTGGAATTACGGAACTAAATTTATTGGACACGGGTGATTTTATTGAGGCGACTGGTCCAGTAATTAAAACACAAACTGGCGAAGTGTCAATCGGCGTGCAAAAATTACGTATTTTAACAAAAAGTTTACGTCCGATGCCGTTGGGACATGAGGAATTTTCGGATAAGGAAGAGCGATTGCGCCGTCGTTATGTTGATATGAATGTCAATTTGGAGGTGCGTGAGCGATTTGTTAGGCGCGCTAAATTTTGGCAGGCGACGCGGCAATTTTTGCTTAACGAGGGCTTTATTGAAATCAATATTCCAGTTTTGGAACATACGACGGGCGGAGCAGACGCGAATCCGTTTGCGACTCATATGGACGCGCTGAATCAGGATTTTTATCTGCGAATTAGTCATGAATTACCCCTCAAACGATTGATCGGGGCTGGCTATGAACGAGTTTTTGATATTGGACCGCGTTTTCGCAACGAGGGAGTTGATGAGGAGCATTTGCCCGAACATGTCGCGATGGAATCTTACGCCGCTTTTGAAAGTTATGAATGGGGTATGGATTTTTACGAAAGAATGATAAAATATGTTTGTCAAGAAACTTGGGGTAAATTGCAATTTGAGCATAACGGGATCACGGTTGATTTGTCAGGTGAGTGGCGACGTGTAAAATACGCCGATATTTTGCGCGATAAGTTTGATGTTGACGTGTTTAGTCCAGATATTGAACAATTGAAGCAAATTTTGGTTAACGCGCATATTGAATTTGATCCAAACGCAAATGCGGAGCGGCTACTAGATAACGTTTGGAAATTGATCCGCAAGAATGAAGCTGGACCATTTTGGCTGATTCAAGAACCAGCAGCGATTTCGCCACTTGCGAAACGATCACCAGAAGATCCACGCGTAACCGAGCGTTTTCACCCAATTATTTTTGGCACAGAAATGGGGAATGGTTTTTCGGAGTTGAATGATCCGATTGATCAGTTGAATCGTTTTCAGGAGCAACAAGAGAAGCGTGACGCTGGCGACGCGGAGGCGATGATGCTAGACATTGATTTTGTTGAAATGTTGGAATATGGTATGCCACCAACTTGTGGTTGGGGTAATAGTGAGCGCAACTTCTGGCTGTTTGAGGGAGTTTCAGCGAGAGAGGGCGTGCCGTTTCCACATATGAAGCACGAGATTTCTGAAACTACAAGAAAAATTTATCCAGACGTGAGGTTTGAATGAAAAAATCGGAATTTTGGACGCGGATTTTTCTAATATTTTTGGTTGTGGCGGCGTTGATTGCGATAATTTTGCAAATCATGAACGAAAAGACCAATACGCTTGAAACGATGTATGCCATCATTACGTTTAGTGTTTCGCTCATTGCACTAATTATTGCGATTTTGCAGAGTTTGGCAAACGGTCGTTCGACGCGTGAGATTCATAAAATGACTCGCGAAATGCATGAAACTTTGGCGCAAATTAAAGATTTGGACAATGACGCGACGGCGATACGGCGCGAGATGCAAAAAACTTTGCATGAGATTCGCGATATAAATCATGATAACGACGAAATTATCGCCGCGATTTCGCGAGATGAAAAAGTGTCAACTGAGGCGTTGAAAGCTTTACAAAGTAGAAAAAACAAATAGACGTTTTAATTTTTTTCTTGCAAATATCGATTGACGGCTTTTGTTAAATATTCAACCAAATTAACATTGTCGCAATACTTTGTTTCAAATTTTGGACATTTACTACATTTATTCAATATGGGCTCAGCTTTATCTAAATAAGTAATATCCTTCATGGTGGTTTGTTTTGAATATTCATTATTCATGCCAATTCGACCCATTTGTAATTTTTCGTCATCGGTCAGTCTGCATTCTGCGCCCGACAATCGACGGTTTTACGAATATATTTTGCTGACATAAATACTATTATACCATGTTATGCTATATTTTGCAATGTTAAATATAATAGGGCGCTAAAAATTCGCACAAAAATTGATTTTGTGTTAAACTTTTTGTAAGATTAAGCGAGGAGAAAAATGCAATACGAAGTTTCTGAATTTATTTTGAAGGCGGGCGGGCGCGGTTTGATTGTCAATGTTCCGAGTGCGCCAGTGATGAGTACGCAGTTCCATTTTCGGGCGGGCGATCGCTATGTTAAAAATGCCAGTGAAAAATGGGAAACGGCGCATATTATGGAGCATATGGCGTTTGGCGCGAACCGCGATTTTGCGTCGGGAACGGAATTTGATACGGTTTTTACAGAGAACGGCGCTTATCATAACGCGTATACTTCTGGCACGGGCATGGCTTATACGGCTTCGTGTGCGAATTTTGAATGGGAGCGAATTTTGGCGTTGCAAAAGCTGGTGATTTGTTATCCGAAATTTACCGAAGATGAGTTTGAGGCGGAATATGGCAATGTTCGGGGCGAATTGACGGGGTATCTGTCAGATGCGGAGCGTGTTTTGTGGCCAAAAATAGCGCAAATGTTGGGCGATAACACTTTGACATATCAGGAGAGATTGGATCTCATGCCGAATATTTCGGTGGCTGATGTGCGCGAACATTACGCGCGGACGCATACGTCAGGGAATTTGCGTTTTGTTGTAGCGGGGGATTTTACGGGCAAATTGACGCATCTTCGCGAAATTTTGAACTCGTTTGAGCTGAATAACGGCGATCGTCCGCCGTTGCCTGTTGACGAGTTGCATTCTTTTGCGCCGTTTGTAATTCGTCGTAAAGATGTTCCAGATATAACTTTTGGCTGGACAATGAGTTTGCCGCGTCGTTTGAGCGATGATGAAAGTGCGGCGATGGACGTTTTAGATCATATTTTGAACGGAACTTTGCACGCGCGCATTCAGGGCGAGGCGCGAAAACGTGGTTTGGTTTATGGAATTTGGTCAGATACGTCGGCAGGCGAGCATAATTCGTCGTGGGATTTTGGCGCGTCGGTTGAGGTTGACAAACTCGATAAATTATTTGATTTGATTGTGCGCGAAATGCGTCGGATTCAGGACGGCGATTTGTCGGACGAAGAGATTGAATCCGCCAAACAGTATGCACTTGGCCGCCATCAGATGGGGATTCAGACGGTCGGGCAGTTGAATCAGTGGTTTGCAAATCGATATTTCTTTGACGGGCGAATTGAGGATTTTGCCTCGCAACCGTCGCGGATCAAAAATGTCACACGCGAGCGGATTATTGAAACGGCGCACGATTTCTTTCGTAGTAATTGTTGGGGCTTGGGCTTGTATGGCAACACCGATAAGGCTGTGGCGGATAAATTACATGAAAAGTTGACGAAGTTGTTTTAGGTTATTGACTTTTTATCGTAAACGTGATAAAATATAATTATGATCGATAAATTAAATATTAAAACCCTGAAAAAACCAAATAGATTTGGGCAGTTTATGTCGAAAGTCGCAGGCTTTCTGACTGGCGCGAAGGTTGAAAATATTAAAAATCCACTCCCGCCAGAAGTTGAAAAGCAGATTCCCGCGTTAATGGAAAGTTACAACAGATTATTGAATACGGGTAAAAACAACGGCGATCGAGTGGTTGAAAATAGCGAAACGCAAATTCGTGATTTTTTACGGCAGACATTAGCGCAATTTCAAACTGACGGCACGGCGGAATATATGCGTGATTTAGTCAACGAAGGTAATAGTTTTCGATATTTGGCGGTTCCGACTGGACTTACAAAAGAAACTTTTGCCGATTTAATGGAGTCGGATTGGCATTTTGGTAAAATTTTACAAAAATATTCAGACGAGGAATTATCTGGCGTTGGCGGTGAAAATGGTGTGAGAATTATTGCTATCACCGAAAAACCAGTAGGTAGTTTGCGTGGTAACGTTGATCAACAGATAGCTGATTTTGAGCGCGACAAGCAATATGTAGGTAGTCTGATCGAACCAAATATTGCGGATGGCTTTGCTTATTGGAATGCTAAAATGGCAGCAAATGAAAATCCTAAAATTCGGATTATTCAGTCGCAAGCACGACGTGAACAGATTGGTGATAGTGGTGATTTTGATCATGTGTCGACTTTTCGCGTTCACGATGACGGTGAAATTGATTTGGGCGGCGCGACGGTAGATAGAGTTCGGGAAACTTATCGGGCGGTGGGGCGAATCTTCTAATCATTGACTTTTTAGTGTAAGCGTGATAAAATATAAATATGGTGAAAGTAGTAGGAATTGTTGGAATGCCAGGACACGGAAAAACCACTACAGCTAAATATTTGAATAAGTCGTTGCCTAATTCAGAACACTTTGATATAGATAAAATGATGTTGACTGATTATGCCAAGCAACATCCCGACTATAAATATGTGCATGGCAGTGGTGATTTTAGTAAAATTACACAGGAATCAATGCCACACGTCGAGGCGAAATTAAGGAGCTTGATTGAAAATAATAACGATGATGAGAGTGTTTATATTTTAGAACACACAAAATTGTCTGAGTCTGGAATTCGTAATCTGATCGATTTATTGGTATCGGTGGTCGCGGTATCAGATTATAAAGCGGAGCAAAAACGCGCTGCGAGGGGTGGGCAAGAATTTGATATGGAACGCGGAAGAAAGCGAATGGCTGACATCGCGATTGATTTTGAGAATTGTGGACAAGATATTATTATCTATAACGATCATGAAATAGAGAGTATCGATAAGAATGTTAGTTTGATATTGAAAGCATTAAAAAATAAATTAAATAAGGTTGGTAATTGACTTTTTGCTACAAATGTAGTAAAGTTGTTAACCCATGAGCAAGAATATAATAAACGAGAGAGTCGATAAAGAGCCTGAATTTAATATAGTTGAATGTTTTGCGACTACTACGTTACCAAAGGCGCATGAATATATTGAGAATATTCAAGATATGCAAGAGCTGGATCAAAAAGGTATGTTTATTGGGGTGGTAGACGCTATTGGTTCTGTGGCGTTATCTGCTGAATTTGATGCTGATATGCTTAAACAAAATAGAAGGCTGATTGGCGACACAATACTCAAATTGAGAAATTGGCTAGATTTTTTGGAGAATAATACGAAGCATAGAAATGCCATTTCGATAAGAGACTATGGATTTTATATTGACTTTTCGGACAAACAACAAAAACAATTTGAAGCGCTGCGGTTGAAATTAAATTCATATTCTCATCCAGATAAAAATAGAAGTTCTGCTGATGAACAGTATGTCAATAATGCGTGGAGTATAAGAGATGATTTTCTTATTGTTGTGCCAAAGATCATAGATTTTTTGCGTCATATAAAAGAAGAATGTGATTTTTATGGTGATTTGAGCGAATATCATAAAGGTGTTTTGGAAAAGGTCACAAAGGATGCTGAGGAAGTTTATCGTAACGCTTGGAATTAAAATTTGTAAAAATCGCCACGGTTTGATATAATTATTTCACAATTTAACATTAAGAGACGGCGAGGGACTGGCCCGACGACCCGTCAGCAACAACGCGAATAGACGACGCGAAATGTGCTAATTCCAGCCGAAAGGGGAAATGTTATGTCTAAAAAATATATTGAGTATCGCACGGCGGAGAGCGTTTCGCCACATCACCCAGATAAACTGTGTGATCAAATTTCTGACGCAATTTTGGATGCGTGTTTGGCGCAGGATCCAGACTCGCGTGTGGCGATTGAAACGATGGGCGGACACGGAATTATCACGATTACGGGCGAGCTGACGACGAAAGCTTATGTTGACATGCGACAAATTGCGCAACGAATTACGGGCGGAAAATATGGTGTGCAAACGAATGTTGTGCAACAGTCGCCCGAAATTGCGGCGGGCGTGAATGTTGGTGGCGCGGGCGATCAGGGGATTATGATTGGCTATGCGTGTGATGAAACGCTAGAAATGTTGCCGCGCGAAGTGGTTTTGGCTCGACGGCTGAACCAGTTTATTTATGAGAAATTTCCGTTTGACGGCAAGACACAGGTGACTTTGCGTGATGGTGAAATTGTGGCGATTGTAGCGTCGTTTCAGAATGCGTCGAAAGATGAGCTGGCGGAATTGATTGAGAAGTGGCTAGATAAAAATTACATTGCGCGAGATTCTCTTTTTGGACGGCAAAAAGCAAAGCGCAGTTTCCCCGTAACGACGGGCGAAACAAGCGTATCGAGCGAATGTAATTTGAATAAACCTGACATTTTCATCAATCCCGCTGGCGATTGGAATATGGGCGGTTTTGATGCGGATACAGGCTTGACGGGGCGAAAGTTGGCGGTCGATAATTACGGTCCGAGAATTGCGGTCGGTGGCGGTGCATTTTCAGGAAAAGATCCGAGTAAAGTCGATCGTTCGGCGGCGTATATGGCGCGACGAATTGCGGTGGATTATTTGCGTGAGCGACAAGCGAAAGAGGTTTTTGTGCGGTTGGCATATGCGATCGGGTTGAGCGAGCCGTTGGAAAAATCGGTCATCATTGACGGCGCGCACGAAGAAATTTCCGACAAATACGATTTAACTCCGAACGGGATTATTCGCTCGTTGGATTTGAAGCGACCAATTTACGAAGAAACTGCTCGATATGGGCATTTTGGTCATAGTTTTGACTGGGAAAAATAATTTTTAAGCGCGCGAGCGATG
>JAISHL010000033.1 GCA_031262565.1 Candidatus Nomurabacteria bacterium
CGCTCAAACTTATAAAAAACTTGCACGACGCAGTGGAAATTGAATTTTATTTGAAAAAACTCAGCGAATTAACAGGTGCATCATTGAGCGTTTTAGTTAAAAAAATGAATTTAGTGGCAGATAATAATATCAAACAAACGCGCAAAATCCTGAAACCAACCAAAGTTGCGCGACACGAATTTAATCGGCGCGACGAACAATTTTTCTTGAAACAGATTTTTGCGATCGGCTTGAAATATCCACATTTGCGCACAGTTTTGAATAATTTATATGACGAATATTTGAACGATTGCACGACAAAAATTAAGCAATATTTATTGGGTCAAAAAATCGAATTTACGCCCGAGGTTGCCGACCAACTTTCGGAAATTGAAATCATTGCCGATCAGATGAAAAATGCCGACGACGAGAGAGTTTTGTTGCTTGGATTTTTGCGTGATATTGAAAATATTAAATTACAAGACGAGTTTGAAAACCTATCACGCGCGCTGGTTTTGGCGATCGATTCCGAAAAATCCGATGAAGAAAAAAATCTAAATCTAGCAGTCAACGAGCTGAAAAAAGATTTGAATTTAATCAAAAAAACTTCGGCACGCGACGATTTTGCAGGATTATTTAAACTATGGGAGAAACGAAAAAATGCTAACTGATACACATTGTCATATTCACGAGCAGGATTTTCCGATTCCCGCAACAGAGGTTTTGCAAAATGCCAGCGCGAATAACGTGCGTCAAATGTTTTGTGTCGGCACGAGTATTCAATCATCAGAAGACGCAGTGGAGTTTGTGAAAAAATATGATAAATCGGTTTTGGCGTCCAGTAAAAATAATATGGAGATCCCGAAACAAGTTCAGGATGACGAAAGTATAATTCAGGATGACGAGCGTCTATCTTTTTTCGCAATCCTTGGCGTTCACCCACACGAAACGAAAACTTTTAGCGACGAAGACGACAAAACTTTGCGCGATTTGATTAAAAATAATCGCGAGATTATCAAAGGTATTGGCGAGATTGGTTTGGATTATTATTATGAATTTTCACCGCGCAAAACGCAAATTTCAGTTCTCGAAAAACAGTTACAAATCGCCGCCAGTCACAGTCTTCCGATTAGTTTTCATGTCCGTGATAGTCGCGAAAATTCTGGCGAGGTTTGGACGGATTTTTGGTCGGTTATAAACAATTTTTCAAATATTCGCGCGGTCATGCATTCTTTCACCGACACGCGCGTCAATCTGGGAAAAGCCCTAGAACGTGGATTTTATATCGGCGTAAATGGAATCATAACTTTCAATAAAAATCCTGCGCAAACCGAGATGTATCGCGAAATTCCATTGAATCGAATTTTATTAGAAACCGACGCGCCTTTTCTCGCACCAAAGCCATTTCGAGGTCAAACAAATCAACCAGCCTACATCAAAAATATCGCGGAATTTTTGGCGGATTTTACAGACAATTCATTAGAAAAAATCGCGGAAATCACCACAAAAAACGCGGGCGATTTATTCTTAAATTAAACTTGCGCGCAGGCAAGTCGCACAACTTCACTCCATGATCCAAACGGCATGATTGTGCTGGCGATTTGCTGAGCGGTCATGCCATATTGAATCGCCAAGGCTAGCTCGCCGATAATCTCCGCGGCGTGTGGCGCAACGACAATCGCGCCCAAAATTCGCCCATCTTTATCTGTCATGATTTTCGTAAAACCGACCGCGAAATTTGATGTTTTGGCGCGTTCAATAGCTGAATTTTGCACAACCGAAGTTTTGAATTTTATGTTCGCACGCGTTAATTCAATCTCCGACGCACCGACCGACGCAACTTCAGGACTCAACCAAATCACATGCGACATCGCCCTATAATCTGGCACAATTTTATTTCGCCCAAATATATTCGCCACCACAATTTCGCCTTCATAAACCGCACCTTGCACGTTGCCAAATCGCCCCAAAACATCACCAGCTGCCCAAATATTTTTCACAGAAGTTTGCAAAAATTCGTTAACTTTAATCCCATTACCATCAAATTCCACGCCCGCATTACCCAAACCCAAATCCGTATTCGGTGCATAACCCGTCGCCAATAAAACTTTGTCAACTCCAATGAAACGCTCAACGCCATTCTGCAAATAAGTCACGATACTCATCGCGCCATGTTTTCTAATGCCGATCACACGACTCGACGAAAAAACTTCCATGCCACGCGCCTTCAAAAAAACTTCTTCAAATAATTCCGAAACTTGTTCGTCTTCGCGCGGTAGAATGCGTGATTTTGCGTCCGCCAAATAAACTTTTGTGCCAAAAATTGCAAACATTTCCGCCAATTGACAGCCCGTTTCGCCTGCGCCAATCACAAACAAACTCTTTGGCGGTTTTAATAAATTCATCGCCGTTTCCATAGTTAAATAATCCACTTCGTTTAATCCAGCGATATTAGGAATCAACGGCTTCGCGCCAGTTGCAATCACAAATTTTTCCGCCGTCAAATGTCGTCGCCCAATTGAGATTTCGTTTTTTGAAATAAAATGCGCCCGCCCACGAAAAACCGCGACTCCATTTTTATTAAAATAGTCGCTAGTGAATTTTGCACCGCTGCGTCGCGTCGCCAGATTTTTCCATTTTTCAATCAGCGGATAGCTATAACCAACCGTCTGTGTCCGCAGCCCAAACTCCGCCGCTTGGCGAGCACTGTCCAAACTATGCGCCGCCGTCGTCAAAGCTTGCGTCGGAATGTCGCTGATATATGGGGCGCTACCACCCAATCGATTCTGCTCAATAATCGCCACACTTTTGCCAGACTTCGCAATAATTTCCGCCGACGTTATTCCAGCCGCACCGCTTCCGATAACTATAACGTCATAGTCAAACTTTGATTTTTTCACCCACCCACTCCTTTCTAAAAAATTTTGTTTTCATTTTCATATAAATACGCCACATCTGAATCATATTCCGCCATCGTCGCGACCGTTTGTAATCTCAATTCCGACGCGGTAATTTCTGCCTTATCTTGAATCCATTTTTCAACTCGCTCAACCACATAACGCGCAAAATTCTCCGCCTGACCAGTTGGCATTGAATTTGCAACCGCCGACCTATGAACCGCTTTCGCCAGTCGCGTCTTGTCAAAATCCTTATCGCTCCCCACAACATAAGCCATTTTTAACCTCCTATCGCCTTATAAGTAAACAAATAAATTCCAAGTATCATCAATAAAAATCCTGCCGTCACTTGCAAAAACTTCTTATTTTTCTCGCGCCAAAGCTGAAAATTAGATATTTTATTGCGACGGAGATTACTGAGATAAAGTAAAAATGTCGGTAAAATCGCGATCACCACGTAAATAAATATTGCCAAAATTTGCATAGTTCCAGCCAAATTCACAATCAAATTCGCCGCAATCACCAGTGGCGCAATGATAAAAACTAATTCAATAATCACAGAAGCTACGCCCAAAATAAACGCCTCAAATGGTTGCGACACGGCGCGAGTCCGTTTGTATAAAAATTCCGCCGAAGCGCGAGGGATCCATAGCCGCGTGCCATTTTTCTTGCCAAAACTATAATAAAACAGCAAAACCATCAGTCCAATTCCCGTCGCCGCGCCACTAATAATCGCCCAAAAATGCGCGCCCTGACTATACGGCAATTGCACCAAGAAAAACACTAGCGCCGCCAGTCCAATAAAAACCGCCATAAAAATCCCCTCAATGTAAAAAAACGACAGTCGACCAAGTCGCTCGGGTTTTTTGCTGGCTAGAATATGGCTAGATAGAAGCGTCAACATTGACACGCCAAGCGCAAAGCTAGCTTGCACCAATGCAGCCACAATCAACGGCAACCAAATATTCATAAAATCAGCTGGCATTTTGACCACCCACCTTGAAGATAAAATAATTAGATAATATTTTCATTTTCAACCTCTGTTATAAATTTTACCACAAACATAATAAAAAATCAAAATCCACCATTCAAAATCCCCCTGCTTTCCCCTATATAACAACATAAGCTTGACAAAATACATAAAGTTTGCTATACTCTTTATGTCATAACAAAACCAAAAGAAAGGAAATATAAAAATGACAGAAATGCAACAACACGAAACAGGATCTTACGCGATTGAAGCGCAAAAAATCGCCGACCGTTTGAAAAGTTTTCAAAGTCGCGCGGCGCTCAGATTAGCTGAGTTAGATTTTGTCGACTTATAAAAAATTTGCATGACCAAAACAAATAGCCTTTAAAGTTAAACTAGAGGCTATTTTATTTTAATAGCTGATACTTAAAGCAGTCACTCAGTAATTCTTCATCATAATATTTTCGTATTTCATCAGACAGTTTATTCACCTCTGTATTCAATGCCGCATACTTGTATTTTAGCACATCGTTCCCCTGCCTATCTTTCTTCCCGCTTGGAACTTTTACATTCAATTCTTCCATAATTTGCCACAAGCCAAATCGTGTTTCTGGTTCCCGTTGCAATGCGACTTGATACTCTGTCGTTTTCTTCGCCTCGAACATCACATCGCTCCAATATTTCATGAGTGTTTTTTCCGTGTCACTCAGCTCCAATCCTAGCTCGGACAGCTTTCTCGCCCCAAGAGTATCGTCGCCGTCAAGGCAGAGTTCATTCCGATAAAATCGCCCATCGCCCCCACGAAGACTCCGACATTTATTTTTTGGCGTAAGCATTGTGTAAATCAAGCATTTTTTCAAAAAGTTTTCATCCGCCAAAAACGACCCCTCGCCATCATAAGTTTTTGAGTAAACATCTGTTTTATACCACCTGTCATACGGCATCGTCGCCGCCACAAACAGTGGCAATTTATCAATAAAATTGTCACTTCTCAAATAAAATCCATGTCCATAATATAGCCCTGCTCTTGTCAATGACACTGTTTTCCTATCTATCAAAAAAGCATGCACATCTAAATAACCAACCATATTATCATTAAAAATAGGTTTAATTGCTACCTTACGGTTATCTACCGTAAACTCTGATCCGTCTCGCTCACTCATAACTCCATGCGCGTCATCGTCAAATTCTCTATTATCATAATCTTCCGTCATATTGCGAAAAGTTTTCTTTATCACAATATCTGCAACTTCTTCTTTTGTCTTCGGGTCTTTTGCCCGCACTGTTTCCAATGTATGCGGAATTAAATCATATGGTGTGAGTGCTAGCTCGGTCGTCTCAAAGTCGTCAACATTCTGCCACCAAATGCACCCCATTGCACTTGATTGCTTGGCGTGAAATTCTAATCGATTACACAAAAAGCCATCGCGAAAAGATTTATTCACCAAGTTCTGATTTCGCCAATATTTCGTTGGACTATACAAAATATAGCTGTCCTCTGGCGATTTCAGATAATACTTGAATCCGCTCCAAATAAACAAATTCGCGAGGTCATTCGTTGCTACGCCCTTGATTTCCTTTTTCATCTCCTCGCAAACCCAACTCTTCTTCCACGCATTCTCTTTTTTCCCAGTATTCTGCGTTCCGCCCGAACCCGCCTCCGAAAACGGCGGATTTTCCATCAAAATTACTACGCAATTCGGGTCATTCACTTTCTCGCGAATGTAGTCGTTAACAATTTTCCCATTCTTGCTCTCTGCTGGAATGATGTCATACGCGATCGCATCTGTATTTGGTATCACAACGGCGGCGCTATCACCAAACTTCCAACGCAAGAGTTGATATTCGTTAAATTCAATTGTAGACAACACGCAATGCTCCAAAATTTCTTCTGGCAATCCCTCCTGTAAATTCCCAACTCCCGCACAGCGGTCAATTATTACATAATCTTTACCATCTGGAATTTCCGCAATTGCCTGTTTCAACATTTCATGCATCTTTGCTACATATGCTGGCGGTGTATAATACGCCCCCTGCTCTCTCTGTAATAGTGCAGGATTAAGACAATCCATAATGTCGCGAAACTCTTCGTTGTCGTCTTTGTCGTAAGCATAAATCCTGTCCGCCAAAATACTCGGCTTCCGAATCTCAGCGTCGGGTCCCTTAATGAAAGCATCCTTATTTTGGTTATATTTATAAAACTGATGTGCTAATCCCAAAATATCATTATGATCAACATGATACTTCACGAAATTATCCGAATTCACATACTCCAATAACTGTTGTAGTCCAGTAGACGTGGAATAATCTATCACCACTGGCTTTATGTCAGTTTTATACCCATCATTATTCTTGCTTGCTGCTCCAAAATAAATCTTTTCAATATCCTGCAAAAAATCTGCCGATTGAAAAATGTAGCAAACCTCACTATTTAAATCATTCAAAATCAAATTTGCTGGCAATCTCTCCCCGCGCTCACGACAACTTGATGCATATTTAATCGCCTGAAACAGCGTTTTATTTATATCTGATATCGCCAACTTGTTTTCATACAAATTTCCTCTATCGACCCCATCTGTATAATGCGACAAATCTGGATCTACGCCAATTCGCCCATAAAAATCTCTTTGTCCCACAATTTCATCTTGATATAACTTCATTTTCTAATACCCCTCTTATAACATAATCATAATTAATATTATAGCGCACATTGAACGTTTTTTATAATTATTGGTTTACAGTATAACAAAGTTCACTATACTGTCGCAATAGTGACGAGAGCTAATACGAAAAAATTTGCATGACTAAAAAATCTATGCTATAATACTGGGAGTTTTCGCGTGTTTGTAATGGCACCGTAGCTCAGCTGGTTAGAGCGTAGGACTCATAAGCCTGAGGTCACTGGTTCGATCCCAGTCGGTGCTACCAAACTTATCTAGCGAAGACTGGGAACGAATTATATCGCGGGGTGGAGCAGTCTGGTCAGCTCGCGTGGCTCATAACCACGAGGTCGTTGGTTCAAATCCAACCCCCGCCACCAAAAAATTCGGCTTTATATACTGACGGGTTTTCCGTCGGTTTTTTATTTGCAATTTTTAATTTTTATATAAAAACCCCTGCTCCATATATAAGAATTTAAGCTCGCAATTCAATTATAAAACTGATCTGACGGCGTGATTGTCATAGCGCCAGCCAGAGTCAAGGAGAGAAACGCTGCCACTGTTAAAAGTCATGCGGTAGGCTTTTCTGCCGTAAAGGCTGCCGCTGATTAGATAATTAGTGGGGTCAATTGTGGACGAGAAGAAGCGGCCGTTGGTGCCGGCGGAGGTTAATTTGCCGTCATGTCCGTAGCCAGAGTAAACTCCCTGCCAAGGTGAGTTGTTATAAGGAATTGTTCCCGTGACTGGAGCCCAGTTGGAACGATTTGCACTGCCTGAAATATAGACTGGGTTTGTGGCGGAGATGGCGTTCATGGCGGCGTCTAACGCTGTAAAATCTCCGTCCGCATTGCCGCTTGGGATTTTCCAGTCGTTGGGACTGGACGGATTTTGTGCGGCGGATAGGCTGCTTTTTGGGGAGATTCCGCCTTTTAGAATGAGGGCTGTTTGGTAGTTGGGGTCAGAGATTTCATATTTGGTGTTTGCGCAATTTGAGCCAGTGTCTCCCATGATGGCACACCAGTTGTAAAGGTAACCGTAACTGGGGAGTAGTTGAGTGGAGGGGTTTGTTGGGTTGCTGGTCATGTACTGGGCGGGGCTGTAAAGAGCGGTTCTGGTATCACTGGAGGTGGTGGAGTTGCCGCTGAATTGTGCATTGCTAACTCCGATTGAAGAGTCATAATCTACATTCGCTTGTGGGGCGTATGCTAAATTGTCTATCATCCATAATTTCCCGTCCGGCATTAGTTTCGTGCGGTAATAGCCGGCTTCTGATGCTCCGTTTAGGGCGATTCCGCCGTCTAAAGCGCCAACATTACTGCAAAGATTAGCACTGGGTGATATTTCTTCGGCTGTGGCTGGGGAGTTTGCGCCAGTGGTTGCTATGTATCCGTTTTGGCATCTGGAGTCAAACATAGCGCGAACTTCGCCCTGCTTCATTTGGGATTTAATTGCAGTGGAGGAAGTTGAGAGATATATTTGTGGGGCGTAGGTTATGGTGCCCATTTTGGTTAATTCGTTTGCTTCTTCGGTTCCTAGTGGTGCGACATAAACGTTATATGTGTCTGGGGTGAGATTTGGGAGTATGCAGCCAAGACGAGCGCGGTTGTCTCCGTTAGAGTTTATGGTGTCTGGGGCGTTTGCGGTTTTTTCTAAAAATCCCGTGCCAGAAGTAGTGCATTCCGTGGCGGTTGCGGGGTTATTTTCTGTTCCAATGTAGATTTTACTGTCTGCGTTAAAGTCTGAAATGGATAAGTTGTCACGAATTATGAGGTCTCCGCCAGTGAAATTTGTGATGTTTTCTGAAAAATCTGTGTTATTAACAGAGAGAACGTCATTATCTGTGAGGGTGTAATTGATTTTCGCCCGATAATTCCCCACTGGCAATCCTTCGGCGTTAATCTGAAGCTCTAAATCATACGGATCAATAGTTCCCTCGGTAGTGAGAATGGTCGGATCTTCGCTCAGAGCTTCACCATTCAGAGTAAGCGGGATGGCGATTTGATCTGGCTCGGTTGTAATATAAGCGCTTAAAGTGTAGTCTATCACATCGGAATCAATCGGCGCGCCAGTAAAATTATATCGAGCAACAGCACCCTGCTCTATGGTAATATCGCTAGGCGCGCTTAGCGAAAGTTGGTAAGTATTTGGCGTATTGCCTTCGGCGCGAACGTTGGCGATACTATCGGTAAAAGTGTTGACAATAGCGAACGATAACACAGGGGCAAGAATCAAAATTGGGAGAGCTTTTTGTAATTTAATAGCAGATTTAGTTCTTGCATTAGACTTATTGCGACGACGTTTATTGACAATCAACAAGGTCGCCAAAACCACTCCAAATAGCAAAACTGCGAAAATCAAAGCGAGATAGGACGCGTGATAATCGCCAATAGTAAATCCAACAGCAGTTAAGTCAGTATTAGGCACGGCAAGCGTCGGCGACTCTGGCGCAAGTGGCGCGACAGGAGGAGATACAGCCGTCACTGTAAAATCAATAATTTGCTGCAAGTAATATCCCCTCTTTTTTAATTAACAACCATCGCTTCTATTAGTTTATACATAATCAGTATACGCTAGATATAAGGGGGAGTCAAGGGAGATTTATTTACTTCGCGTATTCAACTGCTCGTGTTTCGCGAATGACGTTGACTTTGATTGTGCCGGGGTATTGCATAGTTGACTCGATCTTATTCGCAATGTCGCGCGACAATTTGATAGCGCTGAGGTCGTCAACTTTTTCTGGGCGAACGATCACGCGGACTTCGCGACCAGCGGAAATCGCATAGGCTTTGTCAATTCCGTCAAAACTCACGGCGACATTTTCCAACTCACGCATGCGCTCAACAAAATTCTCGGCGGAAATATTACGCGCACCTGGTCGAGCAGCCGACAATGCGTCACAAACTCGAACAATGATCGCCTCTGGCGTTGTCGCTTCAATGTCATCATGGTGTGCTTCAATCGCGTGAACAATCCGGTCGTCCATGCCATATTTTCGCGCCAACTCTGCACCAATGTGGTGATGTTTTCCCTCGATACGATGCGTCACGGCTTTACCAACGTCGTGCAATAATGTAGCAATTTTCGTAATTCGCACATCCGCGCCAATTTCCTCAGCGATTGAACCTGCGATTTGTGCCATTTCTTTACTGTGTTGTAAAACATTTTGCCCATAACTCGTGCGGAATTTTAACTCACCAAGCAAACGCAACATCTCTGGCGGAATGCCAACCACACCAACTTCGCGCGCCGCATCTTCACCTGCTCGAATAATCTCTTTATCGATCTGAACTTGCGCCTTTGCGACAACTTCTTCAATGCGCGCAGGGTGAATGCGACCGTCTTTCATCAACATTTCCAAGCTCATGCGTGCAACTTGACGACGCACTGGATCAAAACTCGACAACACGATCATACCTGGGGTATCATCGACTAAAATATCAACGCCTGTCGCTTTTTGCAACGCCTGAATATTACGTCCCTCTTTACCAATGATTCGCCCCTTCATATCTTCGTCGGGCAACGCAACCGCCGTCACAGTTCGCTCGGTTGTCACGTCAGAAGCCATACGCTCCATCGCTGTTACGATAATCATCTCGGCTTTTTGCTCGGCGCTATCTTCGGCTTCACGTTGCAATTTTCCAACCAAGCCAACCAAATCATTTCGCACGTCGCGCTCGGTCATCGCCATCAATTTTTCAGCGGCTTCATCTTTGGTTAATTTGGCGATTTTTTCCAATTTTTCCTGCTGATTATTGCGAATCGCGCGCACTTCGTCCTT
Organism: Candidatus Nomurabacteria bacterium; assembly: GCA_031262565.1. Classification (GTDB taxonomy): domain Bacteria; phylum Patescibacteriota; class Saccharimonadia; order Saccharimonadales; family Saccharimonadaceae; genus WRGU01. The sequence continues at coordinate 10,285 of JAISHL010000033.1, forward strand.
GATTTTTTCCAATTCAACTTCGGAATTACGTAATTTTTCGGCACGCTTGTCTAATTCGTCAATTTTATTCAACAATTTATGCTCGCGCTCCGCCACGGCGTTTTCCTGATTTTTAACCTCACGGCGCAAATCGTCCGCCTCTTTTTTTGCCTTGTCGCTGGCTTTCAAGATGATTTCACTGGCTTTATTCTGCGCGTCGGCAATGATTTTGTCAGATTTTGCCACCGTGCCGTTTTGCTTGATTTTCTGCGCACCAAAAGCCACGCCGCCGCCAACAATCAATCCAGCTACTGTTAAAATTATTTCTAGCATTTTTCTCTCCTTTTTATCAACTTCCCCGCCCCAGAAAAATTCAGTTTCTGGTTAATTTTCCAAACGAGTTAGTCAATGTTTCAAATTTAATAATCAATTAGCATTTCTGCCACCACAATTATATCACAAAGTGAATTTATTTGCGCGGTTTTGTGATATTCGCGGGCGCGCCGTATTCTGGCAAAACAACCTTGTCGTTTTTTTTGTCGCTCAACTTTTCAATCCCATCTTTTAGCCAATTTTCACCATTCGTGCCAACAATCGGAATATTTTGCCCATAAGCCAGCGCGTTCGCCGTCGTAATCCCAATCCGAAGTCCAGTAAATGAGCCAGGTCCACGAAAAACAACCACGCCAGAGAGTTTTGTAAAATCTTTATCTAATAAATCTTCGATTTCGCCAATCAAATCATGTGCCAAGCGTCGCTCCGCACTCCAAACTTTCTGCTTGATAATATCGCCAGAAAGACCCAACAGATATATCTCTGTCGGGTCGCCTGCGGTTTTTAATACTAGAATCATGCAATCATTATATCATGCAGATATGCTATTTCGCGCTATTTTGTGCCACGCTTTTTCATCATCGCCACAGCGATCAAAGCGAGGGTAATTGCGCCGATACAGCTCGCAATTGGAGCAATCGTTTCGGAGAAGCCCGTTTTTGGCACGCCTGGGGCTTTGTCTTCCTCTGAATCTGTATTTTCGGATCCGCCGCTCGTGCTATTATCAGGACAGCCCGTTACGGTTATATCTTTATTGATCGAACTGGTTCCATCCGAGAGAGTGACCGTGATAGTGTTTTCATACGCGCAAGACCCGATCAGATAAATACCGCCTGAAACATTACCATTATCGTCTACAATACCCGCCGTACTACTAGTGCCATCGTGCGAAACAGTTAAAGTGCTTCCTGGGGTAAATCCACGACCAGTAAAATGAATACTATCACTTGCACCAATCGATACTGTGGTTTTATCAAAGTAAATATCTTGCGATAAGCCTTCCGCGACCGTCACAGTGATTGGAGTTACATCACTAACGGCATCCTCATTAGAAACTGATGTTTCGGCACAATACCCGCCAATACTATACGAACCAGCCACATTAGCTACAGGAAGAAATCGCCCCGAAAAAGATCCGTCGTTGTCGTCAGTCAAATAGCCAGTCCTATGAATATCATTCACTAATACATAGAAACTAGTATCTTGCGTAGGATTATCACAAGTGCCGCTCACTATAACACTCTGACCTGGCGCTACTGTCGTCGGCTCAATATTTAATGTAGTAGCCGCGCTCGCCGATGATGACATCATCATCACAAAGCCAAGACTGGCGG
>JAISHL010000036.1 GCA_031262565.1 Candidatus Nomurabacteria bacterium
AATTTCAACGGTTGCGTCAAATTTGGTTGGACTGGTTTCGACAGCTAATTTCAATGCGTCGCTCAATGAATAAGTTTGCTTACGATCAATTTTCTCGGCTAATTTCTTGTAATTTTTGCCTTTGCGGTCAACTAATTTGCGTGGAATTGGAACTGGTCCTTTTTCGACATTAGCAACTGCGCCGTCTTGCGGTGTTGTGTCGCCAGTAGCTTTACGCTCTTCTTTGGCGGCTAATTCCTCGGCTTCCTCAACTGATTTTTTGCTGCGCTTGCCAGCTTTTGCAAAAGTTTCTTCGCTGTCGTTAGTTTGTTCGACGGTTTCGGTAGTTTGCGCTTCCGCGATTGCAGTTTCAATTTCTGCTACGGTGTTATTGACGCTTAAATTCAAGCCAAGCTTGTCGGCTTCATTTAGTAAATCCTGTTTGGTTTTTGCCATATTTTCTCTCCTTTCGTGGTGCGTGCGATTTTTTTAGATCTCCCACAAATTAAATTTAACCGTTCAATTGTAACAAAAAACGCCAACTTTTGCAAATTGACGTTATAGAGTATTTGATTTGTCACCCTGAATTTATTTCAGGGTCTACTTTATTGTTATGTATTATAGATCCTGAAACGAGTTCAGGATGACAAAACCACTAGATTGCCACGGTAATAAATCGCCTCGCAATGACAAGATATATGAACCTTATTCTTCGACGGTGACGCCCATTGAACGAGCTGTGCCAGCGACAATTTTAACTGCCGCATCAAGATCGTTTGCGTTCATCATATCCATCTTGCTTTTAGCGATTTCCTCGGCTTGCGCACGAGTGATTTTGCCAACTTTATCAGTATGTGGTTTGCCTGATCCTTTTGGAATTCCAGCAGCTGCACGAATCTGATCGTCGACTGGTTCGCCAAGCGATTTCCAAGTAAATGTGCGATCTTCGTAAACTTGAATATGAACAATCACGTTCTTCCCCATCAAATCTTTGGTGGCTTCGTTGAATGGATTGATAAATTCCATCATATTCAAGCCCCACTGACCCAAGGTTGAGCCAACTGGAGGACCTGCGGTTGCCTTGCCAGCTGGAATGCGCAATTTTAGATTGCCGATAATTTTCTTTGCCATTAGTTTTCTCCTTATTTAACTTTGCGGTAATTGAAGCTTCGCAAAATCGTGCGTAACATTAAAAATCATAGCATATTGCGCGCGCTAACGCAAGGTGGTATAATTTATAAAAGTTTATGGGTTGGGAGAAAGCGAGAGTGAACGTTCATGTTAAATTATAATAAACCTATTTTGGTTAGTGGATCAACTTATCCAGAGTTAGCGGAGCGAGTTGTCGGGTATTATCCAGATATAGTTTTAGATGATACTGAACGTAGACAGTTCCCCGGCGGTGAAACATATGTTGATATTAAGACGGCACTTAATCGTCAGGATGTTTATATTTTGCAAACTTTTAGGAATAAACAAAATGGATTATCGCTGAATGATCAAGTTGTGGAAGCTGAACTTCTAGCGTCTGCGGCGCTTGACTCTGGCGCAGGTTATATAACGTCAATATTTCCGTATTATCCGTATTCGCGACAGGATCGTAAAACTAGAGGTGGTGAGCCGATTTCTGGTAAAACTACTGCAAATAAACAAAAAGCTTGTGGCGTTAGTCGTATTGCAACAATGGATCTACATGCTTCACAAGAACAAGGTTTTCTCGACGGCGCATTTAATAATCAAAAAATGCACCCTTTCATTCAGGAATATTTGAAACAAAAAATTGGGGAGAACGCTGCGGAATTTACAATTATTGCGCCAGATACTGGCGGTGCTGAGCGCGCAAAGAATACGGCTAATGCCCTGAAAACGGATATGGAGTATATGCCAAAGTCGCGCGACAAAGATGATTCATCGAAGTTGACGCGAGATGAAAAATTTACTGACGAGCGAAAAATCTATGGCAAAAATTGTGTCGTGATTGATGATATTATTGATACGGCGGGAACGTTAGTTACGGCTGCGGATATTTTGCATAAAATCGGCGCAAAATCAATTATAGCTTGTGCGACGCACGGTCTATTTTCTGACCCCGCAATCGAGCGGATCAAAAACTCGCAGCTTTCGGAAATTGTCATCACAAATACTCTTCCGCAAGCTGGAATTCAGGAGCAACTCGGCGATCAAATCAAGGTTATTGACATTAGTCGCGCGATCGGCGAATATATTATGCGCGTAAATAGAGGCGGAGAATTTGTTCGCGACGTGCCAGAATTTATTGTCAGAAACCATGGCATTGAGCTGATTTAATCGTAAAAAACATTGGTCATTATCGGATTTATTCCGATAATCTATAATCTATTGACTGGACTATTTATTATAAGACGACATAAAAATAAGACCCCGAGCTAAAATCGGGGTCTTTATTGAGTAAAGCTTGAAAAACTAAACTTTCTTAACCTGTAACGCGTCCAATTCGACATTTGTGTCGCGGCCAAACATGCTGACCATGACTTTGATCTTGCCTTTGATTGGGTCGATTTCAGAAACTGTGCCGTCAAAGCCCTTGAAAGGTCCGTCGGTAATGTTGATAACTTCGCCGATAACAAAATCAATGTCGTGCTTTGGCTCGTTAACGCCCATGCGCTTCTTGATTTTGGCAATTTCTTTTGCGGAAACTGGGGTTGGAGATGTGCCTGCGCCAACAAAACCTGTTACACCTGGCGTGTTGCGAATAATAAACCAGGCGTCTTCGGTTAATTTCATCTCGACCAAGACGTAACCTTGGAAAATTTTCTGCTCGACAACTTTGCGTTTGCCATTCTTGATGACAATCATTTTCTCTTTCGGAACCATAACGTCAAAGATTTTGTCCGCCATATCAACGCCGTCAATACGCTGTCGGATTGAATCCGCAACTTGCTCCTCATAACCAGAGTATGTGTGAATTGCATACCAAGCTCGAGTGTCGTCATATCGTTTAGCTTTTACCATATTTTCTCCTTTCTAGCGACGTTGCGCTATAAAATTACCTCTTTAATTAACCACTGAAATAGCCAATCAGCCAATAGAACAAAAATAGCAAAAAATAACGAGAATAAGATTACTGCAAGCGTTAATGCCCATGTTGCGCGACGTGTTGTCCATTGAACTTGTCGCAATTCACGCCAAGATTCACGAAAATAACGACCAATTGCACAAAACGGTCGGAACAAGAAAAATACCTTTTTATCGGTTTTTCGTGTAGCTTTAAGTTTTGGCGCTTTCGTTGCGGTCTTTTGGTCGGCGCTTTTTGCGACGACCTTTTTATTGTCGGCTGTAACTTTTTTTACAACCGTTTCATCAGTTCTCGCGGCTGACGAACTTGAACCGCCCCCGCTAGCTTTTACGCGACGGACGACAGTGCCTTTGCTTGAATTAGAATTTTTTGCCATTCCCACTCTCTCCTCAAATTAAAAAACCAGTTTACTTTTTCGCAAACTGTCAAGTCAATTATACGCGTTCATTTTAATTATGTCAAATGTTTTATTTTTTCATATGTTTTTTGCGGCTGAATTTGAGATTTTGAATGACTTATGCTAAAATTATTTTCATGTATCAGTTCAGTTGGATGTGGTTTTTTATCGGACTTGCGGTGGTGGCGGGCGGAATTTTATTTGTGCGGTTTTATAAACAGATCGCAGATAATTTTGGTTCGGGCGCGGCGAGCTATGAACGATATAAACTTGTCGGGCTGATTATTGCGATTTTTGGGATTCTGATGATGTTTAATCTACATAATTTAATTTTCAAATTTATAGCCAATCTAATTTTTGGCGGAGTAATGAATAAGGGATAAAATCATGATGAAGGTGGGAGATAAAATGAAAAATTCGCGTTTTGGGGTTAAGTCGACGATTGGGCGAAAATATAATCCGAAATTTTTGAAGACGCTGTGGTTGATGGGGTCGATCGGCTTTTTGATTTATCCCCTTTTTGCAGTTTTGAGCGTTTTTGCACCAAATGAAGAGTGGCTGAGTTTGCGATCGTTGGTTGTTGATGGCGTGGATCTTGTGCCGATGACGGTGTTTACTTATCTGGTTATGAGCCTTGTGGTGATGTTTTGGAAACCGAAAACGCGGCGTGAGTTAATGGTGACGATTGCGCTGTGTAGCTGGGCGACTATTTTCTTCACTTGGATGACGCCATATGAAAATATTGTGGCGCAGATGACATGGTTTATGCTGTTGTTTGTGACGCAGATTTTATTCGGTTGGTTTTGGTTTGGCGCGAACGCAATCACAATGATCGTCGTTGAGATATTGGGATTTACAATACAAAATAGTGTAGCTATGAGCTGGGAAGTAATTATATATATTGCGACTTCTAGCGCCGTAGTTACGCTATTTGCGATTTTTATGGGGGCGTTACGAATTACTGGCACAGTCAATGTTGAAGTTTATGAGCGTGTGAAGAATCGCGAACAGATTCAGTCGGAACGCTTGTCTGCCGTGATCAACTCTATTAACGATGCGATTTTGAATATCAATAATCAGGGAGAAATTCATTTATATAACGCCGCAACATTGAGTCTGTTTGATACGAATGCAAATTTGGAGGGCGTGAAAATTGACGATGTTTTGAAGCTGACAAACGAAGACGGCAAGGTTGTGAAGTTCTCTGATTTGGTAAAAAATGCGGCGAACGCGTCGGTTGGATATAATAATTTTTCGCATAAGTTTTCCGACGGTCAGAAAATTGATTTATATATTGAAATTTCGCCGATCCGCAACGTGTTTTCTGACGATAAAAAACGTCGCCCTGTCGGTGGCGTGATTGTAATTATTCGCGACATCACCAAGCAAAAATCACTCGACGAAGAGCGTGACGAATTTATTGCAGTCGTGAGTCATGAGCTTCGCACGCCTGTTGCAATCGCGGAGGGCGCGTTATCAAATATGCAGTTTTTATTGGAAAAAGGTGGCGATTCGTCAATTTTGATTAAAAGTTTGGAAGATGCGCATCAACAGATTTTATACCTTGGATCAATGGTTAACGATTTGTCTACTCTGTCGCGCGCGCAACGTGGTGTAAATATGGATATTGAAAAAATTGACATCAAAACGTTTGTCGAAGATTTACATAGAAAATATTTACCAGAGGCGGACAAGCGAAAGTTAGATTTGAAATCCGATATTGAAATTAGCGGTTCGGTGAATACTGTGCGCATGTGTATTGAGGAAATTATGCAGAATTTTATTACGAACGCGCTTAAATATACCAAAGAAGGCAGCGTGACGGTCGGCGTGCGAAAAGCTGACGACGACGCAAAAAGTGTGGAATTTTTTGTCAAAGATACGGGAATTGGCATCAGTCAATCGGATCAAAAACATGTCGGACAGAAATTTTGGCGCAGTGAAGATTATCGAACGCGCGAAACAAGTGGCACTGGATTGGGACTTCATGTTTCCGAACAATTGGCGGCAAAAATCGACACAAAAATTGAGCTTGTGTCGCGATTAAACCATGGTTCGACGTTTAGCTTTCGCTTGCCGCTGGATAAAGAATAGAAAATACTGTTGCGTTGTCACGGAGTTTTTTTGCGGAAGGTTTTATAAATACGGCTCACAAATATGGCGAAAATTTTTGTAGAGTTTTTTTATGAATTTTTGCGTCGGGATAGATTTTTTCCAGATCCGACCAAAAAGCTTTTGAATGATCCATATGTTTCGTGTGATTTAATTCGTGTAGTAAAACGTAATCAATCAGTTCGTTCGGCATTGTCATCAACATGATATTCAGCGAAATCGTCCCGCGCGACGAGCAACTTCCCCATCGTGATTTGGCATGCATGAATCGCAACTGATTATACGAAAAGTTGTGTTTGTCTGCCAGAAACGCCAATCTTCGCGGTAAATAAGCTTTCGCTTCTTCGCGTAGAGCTTTCGCGATGCCGTCTTTAACTAGGCGATCTTGCGCGCTGGGCGTTGTTTTTGAAGTGATATTCACGACAATATCTAATTTTTTCAGACGAGTATTTTCCTGCTCGCCTTCTTGGATGATTAAGTGGTGAGATTTTCCGATAGTGTCGCCATTTTTGTAAGTTTTGCGCGCTGGCATAGATTGAAGACTTTGACGCAATCTTTCGCGCGATTGGTCAAGAAATTTAGTAACTTCACGCAGAGGAATTAAACGTGGTAATTGCGCGATCATCTTGCCGTTCGGCTGAATTTTAATTCGCATACACATGCCACGAACCCGACGAATTTCAATGTCGCCAAATTCATCATCATGCAAAATCTTATTTTTTGTCGCCAATGCTTTATCTGAGCTTTCTTTATTGAACAAAAGGACCACGACCGCGCAAAATTGGAGCTGGACGCGGAGTTAAAACAGGTTTTGGCTCGTCGGAAATTTGAATCGGTGTGGCGACGGCTGGCGCAGGTTTTACAACCTCTTGAAGTTCAAGTATTTTTTTGAGAACGGCGCGCGCTTGCGATGAATAAGTGTGTTTACCGCTGATAACCACGGTTTTTTTGGTGACCGCAGGAAGTTGCAGAGATTTGACTGTTTTTTCAAATTCCTCAACTGGGATGGACTGCTTGTAAATGTCGCCCGGATTTTTTTCGTTACGCTTGGTGGCGCGGCGCTTAGCGGCTTGTTCGTCAACCTGAACGACGACCATAATAACCTGAAAACCAGCGCGCTTGGCAAGTTTCTCAATATTCTCTCGCTCAATTCGCGTATTGCAACCGCCGTCAAGAATGAATGTTCGCTTGGTTTTTAATAATTCCGAAATAGTTAAATCGGCAACCTGCTCTACCATCTGATTTTCATCTTTGGAATAGGTGTGATTTGCGAATAATGTCCAGCGTATTTTGTCGTTACTGACGATTGCTGCGCCAAAAGTATTGGCGAATTGCATTGCGAAAAACGACTTACCCGAACCTGGCAACCCGATAACTTCTATAACTGCTGGCTTATCTAATTTTAATGACTCCATTTTACCTCCCATAAATTATGACTATTTTATCACCTTGCTAGAAAAAGTCAAAATTGTTTTATAAACCAAAAAATCAGGTTTTATTTTACTTGATAATCTGTTAAAATGGTT
>JAISHL010000044.1 GCA_031262565.1 Candidatus Nomurabacteria bacterium
CAGAACTCGAAACGACCTCAAAATCAATCTCTGCGCCTTGACTTTTGCCGATCCAATTGCGTTGCATGGTTTTGATTTTCTCTGGCCAATCCAAATCATCAATCGCATCCAACAGCTCATCTGCATATTCGGTGATCTTGAAAAACCACTGTTTCATCATCTTCTTTTCAACTTCATTACCACAACGCCAGCATTTTCCAGCCTCAACTTGCTCATTTGCCAAAACAGTCTTGTCAAACGAACACCACCACTGGGCGGACTTTTTCTGATACGCCAAACCTTTTTCAAATAACTTCGTAAAAATCCACTGCGTCCACTTATAATACTCTGGACTTGATGTGTGAATTTCGCGCGACCAATCAATCGCATAACCCATTCGCTTTGCTTGATTACGAAAATTTTCCACGTTACGACGAGTCGCTTCAATCGGCGAAACACCAGTTTTAATCGCGTAATTCTCCGTCGGCAAACCAAACTCATCATAACCAAACGGACGCAAAACATTAAAACCCTGCTGACGATAAAATCGCGCCAACGCATCAACGATCGTAAAATTCCGCACATGACCAACGTGAAGACCAGCGCCACTTGGATATGGCAACATTTCCGCCAGATATTTTTTTGGCTTGTTGTCATTATCGTGGGCGGCATAAATTTTGCTCGTTTCCCAAATTTGTTGCCATTTCGGCTCGATTTCAGATGGATTATATCGTTTCATAATGTCAAATATTGTATCATATATGTGGTAAAATGTTTACATAATGGAGAATGAGAGAGCAATTCCGCTAGCCGAGCGCATGCGTCCGCATAGTTTAGACGAGGTGATCGGTCAGAAAAAATTAGTTGGCGAAAATGGCATTTTGCGCAAAATTGTTGACAATAAAGAGCCAACTTCGCTGATTTTTTGGGGTCCGCCCGGAACTGGCAAAACGACTTTGGCGCGAATTATCGCCAGTGAGATGAACGCGGATTTTATTGAGATCTCCGCCGTCAGCGCCAAAAAAGCCGACGTTGACGAAGTGATCGCTCGCGCTCGCCAGAACTGGGGCTTGCAGATTCGGACGATTTTGTTTGTTGACGAAATTCATCGTTTCAATAAGGCGCAACAAGATGCGTTTTTGCCGCACGTTGAGTCGGGTTTGATCACACTGATCGGCGCAACAACCGAAAACCCGTCATTTGAGGTTATTTCGCCACTGATCTCGCGGTCGCGCGTGATCGTTTTGGAGCAACTGAGCCGTGACGAGATTAAGGAGATTATTTATCGCGCGGCATTGTTTATTTATAACCTGTCATCCTCGGGTTCGTCCCGTGGATCCAGTGATAAACTGGATTACCCGAACAAGTCGGGTAATGACAATACAAAAATTCGCGAAAAAATTAGTAAAAAAATCACCGACGACGCGATTGAAACATTGGCAAATCTAGCAAACGGCGACGCTCGCACCGCGCTTGGCACACTTGAAATTGCCACGAATTTAATCAAAAATCGCCAGAAAATCACACCTGAAATTATTGAGCAGGCGGCGGGCAAAAAACTGCCGCGTTACGATAAAAAAGGCGATGGTCATTATGACACAATTTCCGCTTTTATCAAGTCAATGCGTGGCGGACAAACTGACGCGGCGCTGTATTATTTGGCGCGGATGGTCGCGGCTGGCGAGGATCCAAAATTTATCGCGCGACGTATGGTGATTTTTGCAAGCGAAGATATTGGACTGGCGGGCAACGGCGCGTTAAATCTGGCGTTGTCAGCTTTTATGGCGATTGAACGAGTCGGTATGCCAGAGGGCGGAATTATTTTGTCGCACGTCGTCGTGGCGTTATCGCGAGCAAAAAAATCCCGCGAAAGTTACGATTTGTGGCAGAAATGGCAAAAATTAGCCGAGCAATTCCCCGACGCAAAAATCCCGCTTCATATTCGTAACGGATCAACTAAACTCATGCAAGACTTGGGCTACGGCGACGGTTATGAGTGGAAAACTGGCTTCAAGCATGCCGAAAATTACCTGCCGAACGAAATTGTCGAATTTCTTAATAAAAATCAAAAATAAGCGCCCGAGAGATTGAGCGCTTATTGAAATTATTTATCTAACTATTTACAAGTTAAATCACCACTTGATTCTACGACCTTTTTCCAAGCTTCTCTTGTAATGTCGCCGCTACGATAAACAAAGAGTTTTACTAACGCACTATCAAAATCGCCATCTTCATCAACATCGACACTTTCTTTTACGATAAGACTATTGCCGTCTACCGTAACAGTTATATCATCATATGTATCTTCCAAAGTATCCGCTAGATCATCTAATCTATCTGCATAAATAGAGTCTTCATCTACCGTAACATCTAAAACATTTTCTAGTCTATCTAACTTATTATTCTTAAAATAAGCGTCACTAGTCATAGTGCCAGTCATACCATACATGCTTTGTTCACCGCTACATGACAACTTCCCGCCACCCAATACCGATATTAGGACAATTATAAGCACGACAATCAAAATTAAAGCGCCGCCACCAATACATAGCCACATGATCATTTTCTTATTCATCGGTTTTTTCGTTGGCATTGGTGGCATCATATTTGGTTGACCCTGCGGCATCATTGGTTGCATTGAC
>JAISHL010000042.1 GCA_031262565.1 Candidatus Nomurabacteria bacterium
TTCTAAGACTCGGTATTTGCCGAGTTTTAGATTTTCTAGGGAGTAGTTTCCGAAGTCTGTGCGATGAAGCTTTTGAACGGTATAGCCAACCGCGGCAAAAGTTCGTCGGATTTGGCGATTACGTCCTTCGTGCATAGTTACGATCCAATCGCGTCGCTCGTCATCCATTCTTTCGAGCGTCATGCGCGATTTTCCGTCGGGAAGGTTGATGCCGAAGTCCGAAATCATCTGTTGATGCAGTGGCGCGAGCGGCTTGTCGATCTGAACTAAATAGATTTTAGTTTTTGCAAATTTTGGATGTGTCATCTGAAATGCAAAATCGCCGTCGTCGGTCAAAAGGATCAGCCCCGAGCTATCTTGATCAAGTCGCCCGACGGTTTTAAGTTGGCGAAATTCTGGCGGCAAAAGTTCGTATAAAGTTTTGGCATTTTCGGCTTGGGCGCGTCGCGAAGAAACATAGCCGATGGGTTTATTTAACATAATCAGAGTTCGCTGACTTGGTAAGCTCAAAAGTTTATAATCTAGCGAAATTTTAGCGGTTATTGGTTCTGAAATTTGCGCGCCAAGATCGGCAACTTTGCCGTTAATTCTAACTCGTCCACTCGCGATCAGATCGTCGGCTTCGCGACGAGATTTTCCTGTGGCTCGGGCAATAAATTTATTCAAACGCATAAAACTATTTTACTATGAAATCGTTTTTTTGCTAATATTGGCTGAATATTGTATAATTATTAGATATGCGTGAGCCAAATGACTTAGCCAAACAATTCGCCCTTGAACTGCGTTTTATTCGCAAACTCCAACAAGACGACGCGACAAAAATGCAGGCGGCGGAAATGCTTCATGTATCCACGACTGGCGCAATTATCACTGGTTTGTATGAAAATATCCGAAAAGCCAGCGAAGACACTGAGAAAAACCTGATTTTAACTCGTGCCATCAAGCGATTTTTTAAGCGTTTCTATCTTGCGCCAAACGCCGCGATCAAAAGTATCGGTGAAGAATTGGTGATTGAATTAACGCTGGCGGGTTATCTGAAAAATGATAGCGTGCCACTTGAAACCGTTGAAAATATCAATAAAATTGCCCATGATTATTCTCTGGCGCGCAAAAAACTGATGGCAAAATTCCCGCATGAGACGGTTGAAAGTTGGGTTTTGGAGCCGATGTCAGTCGCGATCGGCATGCAACTGGTGGATTATCGCATCAATACCGCTTTTGTGGATTTCACCTATAATTATTTTTTGAAAAGCATTGATGTGGCGAATTTATTTGCGAATAATCCGATCGCTAGTTATGAGGCGGCGTTGTTTATGGCGGTGCAAAAAGCGCTTTTGAATAGCGATTCTGCGTCGGTGCGATTTAGTTTGATTTCCCGTTATCAAATCTCGCCCCTAAAAACTGTCGATTTTGCCAAAGTTAATACGCAGATTGATCAGATTTTGGCTAGCTCGAATTTTGACAAATTGTCGCATATTATTGACCGTAACGGCGCACCCTTTCGCATTCTCGAACAAAAATTAACAGATGAAAATTTGCCCGATGCGCTGGAATCCGAGAAAAGTTTTCGCGGAATTTTCAATAAAGCCACCACCGAGTCGTATATTTCCATCAAAAAAGATATCAATCGCGGTATCGTGCGAAGCGTGGTTTTGATCTCGGTAGCGCGCCTGCTGGTTTTTTTGGCTACCGAAGTGCCGTATAACCTGATAAATTACAACAGTTCGCGCTGGTTGCCACTTATCGTCAATCTCTGTTCGCCGACGGTTTATATGTTTGCGCTAAGATTTACACTTGCTATGCCAGGACCAAATAATTCCCGCTCGCTCGACAAGGAAATCACTCGAATTTTGTTTGATCCCGTTCCGTCGAAACCATTTATTGGCAGTGGTGCAAAACGAAAATTCAGCCCCATTTACGGCATTGTTTACACGATTGTCATTCTTGCGATTTTGTCTGGCATAATCTATTGTCTGCTGACTTTTGTGCGATTTACGTGGCTCGACGTTGTCAAACTTGCGTTTTTCCTAAGCACGGCGAGTTTCCTCGGATTCCGCCTGAGCCGCAATATTCGCAACATTGAAACGGGAGAGGAGTCGCAAAATGGACTCACGATTGTGCGCGACTTTTTCTACATGCCGTTTGTTGTCGTTGGTCGCAAAATCAACGAAATTTATTCAAAATTCAACATCGTTTCAAAGTTGCTTGATATGTTGATCGAGCTACCACTAAAAACCTTACTCGGCGTAATTCGTCGCTGGGGCAGTTTTATTAGTTACAAAAAAGACAGCTTTTAACATAAAAATTTTTATAATTACTAAAAATATGATATAATAAAAAGATATGCCAAAGAAATTACCTGTCGTAGCTATCGTCGGACGTGCCAATGCGGGCAAATCGTCGCTTTTTAATCGTATGATTCAGGAAAAACGCGCCATCGTGGCTCGCGAGGCTGGCACAACGCGCGACAATGTGATCGGGCGAGTTGTTTTAGAGGACAGACAGTTTTTAATTGTTGATACGGCTGGGCTGAAAAACCCTGAAGACGAATTTGAAGCGTCGATTCAAGATCAGATCGCCGACGCAGTGCAAAATGCCGACGCGGTGGTTTTCGTGATTGACAGCACCGAGTATCCTGATCAATCCGATCGCGATTTGGCGAAAAAAGTTTTGCGCAGTCAAAAGCCTGTGATTTTGGCTGTCAATAAAACCGATCTCAAAGAAAGCATTTCAGCTGACGAATTTCGTCGCCTTGGCATCAAAAATGTCATTCCAACCAGTGCCGAGCATAATCGCGGAGTCAGTAAAATCATTGACGAATTGGCAAAAACTTTGCCACATGCCAACGAGCAGGAAGATGACGATGTTTTGAAAGTTGCACTAATTGGTCGTCCAAATGTTGGCAAATCGAATTTATTTAACACGCTGGCGGGTAAACAACAGGCGATTGTTGCGCCAATTGCTGGCACGACTCGCGACGTGAATCGTGTAAAAATTCGTTATGAAAATCGCACGATTGAACTGCTTGATACGGCTGGCGTGCGAAAACCAGGCAAAATTGAACAGGGAATCGAAAAATTCTCAGTTTTGCGCACGATGTCGGCGATCGAAGAAGCGGATATTTGTTTGTTGCTGATGGACGTAAATGAATTGAATACTGGACTTGATCAAAAGTTGGCTGGACAAATCACTGATGCGGGCAAAGGATTGGTTATTGTCATCAGTAAGTGGGATGCGGTCGAGGGTAAAACGGCTTATACGCGCGACAATCTTGCGCCAAAAATTGCCGCCTCGTTCGATTTTGTTCCGTGGGCGCCGCTAATTTTTACGTCGAGCGTGACTGGGCAAAATGTTGCAAAAATTTTGGATTTGGTTCGCCAAATTGACATCGAGCGTCACCGAAAAATCAAAACGCGCGACCTTAACGATTTACTGCAAAAATCTATCATGCGCCATCCGCCAGCAGGTCTAAAAAACACCCACCCGAAGTTTCGCTATATCGTGCAAACCGACATCGCGCCGCCATGGTTCGTGATTTATGGTTCGCATTTCAAATTTATTCACTGGTCATACAAGCGCTATCTTGAACGTCAATTCCGCGACACGTTTGATTTTACTGGCACGCCGATAAAATTCAGTTTCCGCGACGAAAAACAAATCAAAGCCAATCGCGAAGCCGCCGAGCGCGAGGCTTTGTAGCTGTCGTTGCGAGCAACGCAATCTAATAGTTTTGTCATTGCGAGCGTAGCGAAGCAATCCAGTAAAAATGTCATTCCGAACTTAAAAAATGTCATCTTGAACTCGTTTCAGGATCTACAAAATCCGTAAGTTATAGACCCTGAAATAAATTCAGGGAGACGAGCCTACTAGAGATTCCGAAACAAGTTCGGAATGACAAGTAAAAATTATAAAATACCCAAATTTTGCATTTTTTAACATAAATGTTATATAATGGTCGCATGAAACTTTTTCAAAAAAGTAGCGCACCTGTCGATTCGCATATCGTGGCGCTTGATATTGGCACAGAATACGCAAAAGCGCTGATTGCGAAAGTTGACGGCGACGAGCTAAAAGTTATTGGCACAGGGCGCGCGCGTCAGGAAGTGGGCAATATGTATGGTGGCGCGATTGCCGATATTACAGGGGTTGTTAAAGATTGTGAAAAGGCATTGGCGCAAGCGGAAGAGCAAGCTGGCGTGCAAGCGAGGCGTGTCGTTATTGGGATTGCTGGTGAATTTGTTAAAGGTCTAACTTCGACGATTCGCTATAAGCGACCGCAGCCCGACCGCGAGTTAGACGTAGCGGAAATGGAACTGATTATTAACAAAGTGCAAGATCGTGCCGCCGTGAAAGCGCAAAAACAGATCGCGTTTGAAACTGGCAATCCTGATGTTGAGGTAAAACTGGTCAACTCTGCGATTGTGTCGATCCATATTGACGGTTACAAAGTGTCAAATCCGATTGGGTTTCAGGGCAAAGATGTTGCGATTCAGATTTACACCGCTTTTGCGCCGATGGTGCATATTGGTGCGTTGGAGCGCACGGCGGCAGAGCTAGATTTGGAATTATTAGCTGTCGCGGCGGAGCCTTTTGCGGTTGCACGAGCAGTTTTGGGCGATAACGCGAACTCAACCTTTACGGCGATTTTATGCGATGTTGGCGGTGGCTCAACTGATATTGCAGTCATCAACGACGGCGGTGTTGAGGGAACGCGTATGTTTGGTGTGGCTGGGCGCTCGTTTACAAAAACTATCGCTAATGACCTCGGGGTTGGCTATGACGCTGCTGAAAAGTTGAAGTTGAATATGAACGACGAAAAAATCAAATCGTCGGTGCGTCAAATGATGGAAGACTCTGTTAACAAGACGCTTAAAGTTTGGATTAGTGGTGTGCAGTTGGCGTTGGGCGAATTTGACGCAATTGATCATCTGCCAGGGCGAATGTTGCTGTGCGGCGGCGGATCATCTCTGGACGCGCTGGTTGATAAACTCCAAGATTCAAATTGGTATCGCGAATTGCCGTTTACAAAAAAGCCAACAGTTCAACACATTAAACCCGAAAATGTTATCGGAATAACAGATGAAACTGGCGACTTGACTGACCATACGATGATAACTGCGATGGGACTTTTGCGCGTCGGTTATGATACAATGAATAGTGGCGATTCCGCTGAAAGTTGGAAAGATAAGCTGAATAGGATTTTACGAATATGAGTGAAAAATTAGACGGATTACAGGGGCGCGACACGGTTTATATTGATACTGATGACGACATAACTTCTATAATTGAAAAAGTTAGCGAGTCGGAAAATTCGGTCGTAGCGCTAGTTCCGCCGAAGCGCATTGGAGCGTTGCAATCTGTTGTTAATCTGAAATTATTACTAAAAGCGGCGAAGACAAATAGAAAGAAAATCGCCCTTGTGACGACCGATAAAGCGCTTTTGTCGCTGGCGGCTGGACTTCGGATTCCTGTGGCGAAAAGTTTAACCGCGCAATCGGAGTTGCTCGATATTCCTGATATGGACGATAGTGATGATGATGTTATAAATGGTAAAGATGTGGCGGTTGGTGATTTGGCGAGAATTACTGGTGATGAGAAAATTCGTCGCAATGATAGCAGAGAAGACAAAGAAATTTCGGCGGCGGTCGCGGCGATTGAAACTGATGATAAAATCAAAAATGATATCGACGCGGACGGCACGCCAGACGACAAGCAGAAAACAAAATCGAAAGATAAGCGAAAAAATGTTCCGAATTTTGATAAGTTTCGCAGAATTTTGTTTATTGGTGGCGGATTGGCGGTCTTATTGGTGGCGTTTTTGGTCTGGGCGATCGGTTTTGCACCGCGTGCGACCATAACTATTGCTACAAAAACGCGTTCAGTCGCTATTGACGGCACGATTACGCTGTCTTCAAATTCAGCGACAAATATAGACGAAAATCAGATTCAGCCAGTTTTGAAGCAGATTAAAAAATCGGAGACGATGGAATTTGATGCGACGGGCGAAAAAGAAGTTGGCGAAAAGGCGAAGGGTAAAGTTATTATTAAAAATTGTATTGAACCGTTTAATGATATTACACTAAAAGCAGGAACAATTTTAACTGACAAAGGAAGCGGGCTTAAATTTGCGCTAGATACTGATATATCTATCCCGAAAGCGATTGTATCTGGAAATTTACAGATTGGCATAAAATGCACGAAAGCTGGCGAGAGTAAGCCTGTCGGTGTGACCGCTGTAAATATCGGCGAAGAATATAATATCTCGGGAACAAAAGATCTATCGGTGGATGGTGGCTATAATGCGACCCCGCAAGCGGCCTTTTCTGGCGGAACGAAAAAGACTATCAAAGTTGTCACTGAGGCTGACCTTGCAACTGTGTCAGAATCATTAAAAGTCAAGTTCAACGACGACATCAAAGAATCGACCAAAAAAGAGCTTGAAAGTCAAATGGGCGATAGCGTTATGGCTATTGACGGCAGTTTTACTGATACATTCGGCGAAGTTGGCGTTAAGCCAGAGATTGGCGCCGAAGTGGAAAGTGGTAAGGCGACGGCGACTCTCGAAACGACTTATGTGATGATGGGAATTCCGAACTCTGATTTAGAAAACTGGTTGACGATACAGATTGAGAATAAGGCAGATATTAACGAAAAAAATCCGCAAAAAATCTATGATACGGGTTTAAAACAGGCTAAATTTGACTTCAATAATGACACAAAAATACTCAGAATCCGCACAAATGAGGCAAAAATCGGTGTGGTTTTGGACGAAAATGAGATAAAGAAAAATGCCGTTGGTAAACAATCTGGTGTGATAGCAGCTGATTTAGAAAAAATCTCTGGCGTGGAAAATGCGACCGTGGAATTTTCGCCATTCTGGGTATCGACCGCGCCATCAGTCGATAAAATTACGGTGAAATTTTCTACCGATGAGTAAGATTGTTATTGGATTAGATGTCGGCGAGCGACGCATTGGTGTAGCGCGTGGTGATTTTGGTGTAAAAATTGCCTCACCCTTACAACCACTTGTGAACGACGAGCAAATATTCTCGAATATCGCTGAAATCGCGTCAAAGAACCGTGCCGAGACTATCGTGATTGGATTGCCGAGAAATGCGTCAGGGCAAGAAACGGCTCAGTCGGAATATTCGCGAGATTTTGCGAGTAAACTGGCGGATTTTACAGAGGTAAAAATTGTTTTTCAAGATGAGAGTTTAACATCAATTGAGGCTGAAAAAAACTTGCGCAGACGGAAGAATTTTAACGAAAATATGCTTCGCGACGGCACATTAGATAGCGAGGCGGCGACGCTGATCTTACAAGATTTTCTGGAAAGGATCGAAAATGCCTGAATCCCCAAAAACCCCAAAAATTCCGAAGATATCAATTTCAAAAACTCCAAAGACAACAAAAATCCCGAAAGCGCCAAAACCAGAAAAATATGTGCGTCGCCCATCGGTTGAAATCGCCAAGGAATTTGTCGAACTCAATCTGAAAGCAGTGATTGACGCGGAAAAATTGCCAAATTTAACTAAAAAGGAGAGAAGAGCCATGAGAAAAAGGGAAAAACAAGAAAAACGTCGTCGTTTTCGCAAGATAAAGATATTTTTTTCAATCGTGATTTTGCTGTGTGCCGCGGCTGGAATTGCGAATTTTTGGTGGAATACGTCGATTCAGGCGGTAGATGAAGAAAATAGGAGCGTGCACCAATTTGACGTTGACAGAGGCGCTACCACTGATGATGTGGCTGAGGGGCTTTATAAAGCTGGATTTATTCGTAGCGCGCTGGCGTTTAAGATTTACGCGCGCTGGACGGGTAATATGATTCAGGCTGGCAGTCATATGTTAAGCCCGAGCTATACAATGATTGAGATTTCTGACAAATTAACAGAGGCGTCGACACAAGAAGTTTCTGTTCAGATTCCACCTGGGCTTACCCTAAAACAACTAAGAGAGACGTTTAAGCGTAACGGTTTTACAGATGAGGAGATTGATCGGGCGTATAAAGCGGATTATGATAGCGCGATTTTAGAAGGCAGACCAGAGGGGGCGACCTTGGAAGGATATATTTTCCCTGAAACTTATCGGATTTATGCGGGCGACAGTTTGGAAACTTTGATTAAAAAGTCCCTAGACGAGTTTGAAAAAGTGGTAAATGAGAACGATTTGCGCCAAAAATTCGCCGACAAGGGGCTGACATTATACGAGGGAATTACGTTGTCGTCGATCGTGGAACTCGAAGTAACTAACGCGGACGATCAAAAAACGGTTGCAGGCGTGTTTTATAATCGCATCGCCAGCGGAATAGTTTTGGGGTCAGACGTGACTTATGTGTATGCGTTTAGTAATGGCTTATGTGGTGCAGATACGGTGGCGAGTCCAAAATGCCAGTCGGTTTATAATACGAGGATAAACGCAGGATTGCCACCAAGCCCGATCGCAAACGTTAATTTACAGGCGCTATTATCAACAGTCGAACCTGCAAACAGTGAGTATTACTATTTCGTGGCTGGCGAAGACGGAAAAACGTATTTTTCAAAAACCGAAGCCGAACATAATGCGAACGTTTCGGCGCATTGTGGCTCATTATGTCGATAAAACTTGACATAAGAGGAATCATTTGATAAAATAGATGTGTATCGTTTTGTATTTTTATATGAATAGTCGATAATACTGCGAGAAATATGAGTAAGAAAATTTTTACACTAATGCACGGTAAGAAAGTTAAATCTCCATTAAAATGGACGAATTTAGCGATTTATGGTAGCTCTCTACTACTTTTGATTGTAGTGGCGGCGGTTGGTTATCGTTCGCCAGTTAACTCTGTGGCTGGTCAACAATCCAATAGAAATGCTGTATCTTCGGTCGAATCAGCGGCGAATGTGCCGATTATTAGTGATATTGAGGCAATTAGCTATGCCGACAGTACGGCTTCAAAGACGAATTTGGCGGTTGCCCCGAATATCTCAGAGCAGAAAGCTTCAACTGAAATTTTGGCGGTCGCTAGTCAATCTACGGTTACTTCGGTCAGCAAAACTCCAACAATAACAGATACCGAAGGGATCGCGTCGCTTTCGTCATATACGGCGGTCGAGGGTGATAATACAACCACAATTGCTGATAAATTTGGCATTTCCGATCAAACTGTGCGCTGGGCGAATGGTCTCAAAAATACCTCCGTTGAAGTCGGTAAAGAATTAACTATTCCGATTGTCGACGGCGTTGTATATACGGTAAAAGGTGGCGATACTTTGGCTAGTGTTTCAGAGAAATATAAGTCAGATAAAGAACAAATTATCACAATTAACAACCTTGACGGCGAGAATATTTCGGTAGGCATGCGATTGGTTTTGCCAAGTGGCGAATTACCAGAAACCGAGCGCCCAGATTCTGTTGCGCCAGTGGTGATACGCCGACCAGTTTACAGCAGTAGCTCGCGCCAGATGGTAGGCACGGGAGGTAGTCGAGCGCCGAATGCACCTCTCGCGGCTGGTAATACGTTTTATTACGGAAACTGCACGTGGTATGCTTATAACCGTCGTATTCAGATGTGGCGAAATATGGGCGGAATTAGAGGTAACGCAAACGCTTGGGATAACTCTGCACGCAGTGCTGGTTATGCGGTCAATAATACGCCTGAGGTTGGTGCGATTATGCAGACAGATTATGGTCGCTATGGTCACGTATCAGTGGTTGAGGCGATAAATGCGGACGGCTCGGTTCTGATTTCAGAGATGAACAACCGCGCGCTCGGCGGGTTCGGAATCGCAAACTATAACACGATTACAAATCCTTACGATTATACGTATATTCATTAATTTATGTGATATAATAGCAACATGGAAGAATATTATAAAAATAATGAAAAAAATAGCGTTTCTGAATATGCTGATTTGGTTGTGCGGATGCGGAACGGAGAAGGTAACTGGAGCGATACTGGTAGGTTCGAGTCGTTGAATGAGACTGAAAAACTTGAGTTGGGGCTTGAGGCTAGCGAAGCGAAGGAAATATTAAGTGGCGAATTGCCAAAAAAGCAAGCGAAAGAGCTGGCTGATGCGGGCGCTGATGGATACTTTATTTGCTCTAATCAGAGCGGGGTTCAAACGCCAAAGGAGATACGAGATTATTTAAATATACATAATGGTGTAGCGACGAACGTTTCGGTTGGACACGAAGCGTCGGGATTGAGCGATCGGTTTTATTCTTATGGTGCAATAACAACTCACAGAGATGGAGCTGTTGATATCGAGGGTAGAGATTGTATAAACAATAGAATTTTATTGTCAACTGGCTATGAACGCGATATGAATAGCTGTCGTTTTATTATTGCTGTGCCGATAAAATTTAAGACAAAAGAGAACTACGATTGGTTGTGTCTAATGGAGGGGACGCCAGTTGGAGACTTGAAATCTACAATGTTTGAGCGGGGGATGTTGCCAAAAGATTTTTATGTTGAAGACAAGCAAGAGTACTATGGTGAAAAGAAAGTGTCGGTTAATGAGCGTTATGTGTCGGGTATTATAGATGGATATGGTGTTTATTCCGAAAATGCTGGTTTTTTGCGATAAGATAGTGGCTAATATATAAAAAAGACATGAGAGAAT